>CAYUBV010000387.1:0-2614 GCA_964443035.1 uncultured Tangfeifania sp. | reverse complement strand
AATAATTCGCTGATGTGCTCGAGCGCCGACATGGCCCGCTGAATGGTCGATATTTGCTGGGCAAACTGTTTAACAGGCACAAACAACCTTTCCAGCGTGGTAACAAAAACAATCAGTACACCCAGGGTGTAACCGTAGTCCCAGATTTGAACGGCTCCGTACCAAATTACCAGCGCGGTGGCAAAGGCGGTAATTCCTTCCACAATCGAATAAAGAAAAGAGTCGTAAATGTTCGATTTGTTTTGGGCATCGCTAAACTGTTTGTTCAGGTCATCGTATTTATTCAGAACTTTTTCCTCGGCAGAAAAAAGCTGAATGGTTTTCATTCCGTTTAAGGCTTCCTGAAGGTAGGCGGCCGATTTGGCCAGACTGGTTCGAGAAGTGTTGTATGCTTTTCTGATTTTTTTTCGCAGGTAATTGATTACCAGATAAATTAACGGAACCACCAGCAGCAGCACCAGTGTGAGGCGCCAGTTGATGTAAAAAAGATAACCTACAAGCGCCAGGGTTTTTATTGTGTCGGCCAGTAATCCGAGTACCCCGGCGGCAAACGATTCGGAAACCGATTCCATGTCGCTGGTAAGGCGGGAGAGGGTTACGCCAATCGGTTTTTTATCGAAATAACTTAAGGGGAAACGTAACGATTTGCCAAACAGTTTTTTGCGCAGATCGACGATAGCCAGTCCACCGGCTTTCGAAAAGGAATAGCTGTAAAAACCATCGAAGAGTATATTAATTAAAAGTGCCCCTGCCAGAAAGAGTGTCTGTTTGATTAATCCTTCCGCATTGCCCGGAACGATGTAGTTGTCAACAATATCTTCTACCAGCCAAAGGAACAGAATACCGGCTGCGGTTGTAACAGGAATGGATGCAATGCTCAGGAAAAACCACTTTTTGTGTGGTTTAAAGTAGCCGGCAAACTTTTGGAAGAGCTGCCAGTCCATGTTTTTGATTATATTTTCTTTCTCTCTGCTCATTTGTGTTTTTCATTTTTTTTGTCGCCTTCCTGTTGCAGTTTCCCGATTTCGCGGTAAAAATCTGATTGCTTCAGCAACTCCCGGTGACTTCCTTTGGCTGTCATTCTTCCGTCTTCCAGCACAATGGTAAAATCGGTTTTCTCCAGTACACTTATCCGGTTCGAAATAATCAGCAGGCTTTTTACGGCATGGTTTTCCACGATCTGTTTAATCAGAAAACGTTCGGTGTCAGTGTCTACTGCCGAAAAAACATCATCGAGTATCAGCAGTTCGCCCTGCGTATAAAGGGCCCGGGCCAGGCTGATTCGCTGTTTCTGCCCTCCCGACAGCATAATGCCCTTTTCGCCCACCATTGTTTTTTCCTTCATGGGAAAACGCGTTAATTCATCGGCAAAAGCACTTTTGTAAATCACCTCTTTAAACTGATCTTTTATTATTTCTTTATCAGAAGTGAGCCCGATGTTGTTTTCTATGGAATCTGAAAACAGGAAAACTTCCTGGCTTACGGTATTTACCACCGACCGGATATCCTCACTTTTCAGGTAATGTGCATCTTGTTCGCCAAAGAAAACCTGTCCTTTTTCGGGGCGTAAGTAGCCGTTTAAGCAGTTGATTAACGTGGTTTTTCCGGAACCTACTTTCCCGGTGATGCCCACAACCTGGCCGGGTTGAATCGAAAATGAGATATCTTTCAGCACTGGTTTTTCACCGTTGTGATAGGTGAAGTTTAGGTTTTTTACATGAATTCCGTTTTTAAAAAGTTGTTCTTTTTTTGTTTCGGGCAGCGGCTTTCTTTCATCATCGGCTTCTTTGCGGTCCATAATGGTTTGTATGCTGCTGATTCCAACAAACCCTTGCTGAAATACAGTGAGCACCCATCCCAGGCCCATAACCGGGTGGCTTAAAAGTGTAGCGTAGGCAATGTATTCGGTGAGTTCGCCAATGGTGAATTTTCCGTTAATGACATACATTCCACCCACAAAAAATATGATAATTTTTAATATTTGCCCCAGGTTGGAAAGCAGCGGCAAAACAAAAGAGCGCACCCAGGAAATTTTTAACGTGGCATCGTAATACTTAATGTTTTCTTTTTGAACCTCATTTTCGGCATGGCCATAAATATTGTAGCTTTTTATTACGCTGTTTCCCGAAAGGAAGGAGATGATTTTTCCGGAAAGTTGTTGCAATGTATTCATTCTGCGCCGCGTGTTTTTAACCATTATCACCATCCCGATGCGGACAATTATGAATACCACCACCATCGGAATTACACAATAGAGGGTGAGCATGGGCGACAGTTTCCACATCTTATAAGGCGTGAGTGACAACGACAAGAGGATATTCCCGATTTGCAGAATGCCAAATCCGGTAATCATGCGCACCCCGTTAATGTCGTTGTTTACGCGCGAAATAATGTTGCCGGTAGAGTTTTTATCGTAATAATCTTTTCCGAACGAAGAAAGTTTTTTGAACATCTCACCTTTTAGCTGCCGCTCAATCAGGCGGGCCGGAAAAAAAATCAGTATCCGCGAGAGTGTCCTTACCAGTATTAACCCAACAGCCAGTCCAACAATGATCAATACATTTTTATGAAAATCAGCTTCATTCCCTTCGCGGCCACCTGCAATCAGGTCGAT
>CAYUBV010000386.1:0-2615 GCA_964443035.1 uncultured Tangfeifania sp. | reverse complement strand
TTTTGTCATTTTTGTTGAAGATTTAATTCATTTTTTAAAAAATTAAAAAGCCTTAACAAAAATGTGTGGGAAAAATGAATTAAAAAAACTTTTATCTGATTTTCAAAAAATTAATTCTGCGAGCAGTTTGCCCGTTCGTATTTTTCCATTATGTCGATTAACAGAAACATTTCCTCAATATCCTCATCTGTTTTTTGGGATTCGCAAATTTCCACAAAGCGTTTCAAAGCATCCCGGTAATCATCCTCTGTTTCTATTTGTGTTATCCTATGCATAAAATTAATGGGCATCGAGCCAGTTTTCAGCAGCGTTCATTTCAATTGTTAGCGGAACTCCCATTTCCCAGGCATTTTCCATTTCGTTTTTCACAATCTTTTTTACCTCGTCGAGTTCCGGTTTATATACATCAAAATTCAGCTCATCGTGCACCTGCAATATCATTTTCGATTTTAAATCCTGCTTTTTTAATGCCTTGTAAATTTTTATCATTGCCATTTTTATGATGTCGGCAGCAGATCCCTGTATGGGTGCATTTATAGCATTACGCTCCGCCATTCCGCGCACCATGCCGTTGGCTGAATTAATGTCATTTAAATAACGCTTACGCCCTTTAATTGTTTGAACGAACCCTTTATTTCTGGCAAGTTCTATTTGCCTGTCCATGAATTCTTTAATTTTTGGAAAATTCTCGAAATACCCGTCAATTAATTCTTTGGCTTCTTTGCGCGGAATATTCAACCGCTGCGACAAACCAAACGCCGAGATGCCGTAAATAATCCCGAAGTTGGCTGTTTTGGCTTTCCGGCGCATTTCGGATGTCACCTCATTTTCCGGAACTTTGTAAATCTTTGCAGCCGTAATTGAATGAATGTCTTTTCCTTCGTTGAACGCTTTCAGCATCTCCTCATCTTTGCTAAGGGCAGCCATAATACGCAGTTCAATCTGCGAGTAGTCGGCCGAAAGAAATGTATGCTCTTCATCGGAAGGAATAAATGCCCGCCGGATTTCGCGGCCTGCTTCATCGCGAATCGGGATGTTTTGCAGGTTCGGATTGATGGAACTCAAGCGCCCGGTGGCGGTAATGGCCTGGTTAAACGACGAGTGAATTTTCCCGGTTTCTTTGTTAACAAGCAAAGGCAACGCTTCCACATAAGTCGTCAACAGTTTTTTCAGCCCCCTGAATTCCAGAATTTTATTTACAATGGGGTGGCGTTCAGCCAGGCGAACCAGTACTTCTTCCGAAGTTGAATACTGTTTGGTTTTGGTTTTTCGGGCGTTGGTGTCAATTTTCAGTTTTTCAAAAAGAATGAGCCCCATTTGTTTGGGCGATGAAACATTGAACTCCTCCCCTGCCAGTTCAAAAATTTCCTTTTCAACCTCAATGATCTGCACCCTGAGTTTTTGAGCAAATTCTTTCAACACATCTGAATCTATCTTTACACCAGCGTTTTCCATATGCACCAGCACCGGAACCAGCGGCATTTCAACCGTTTCAAACAATTCGCGCATTTCGTATTCATCCAGTTTGGGGTCGAGTACCTGTTTCAACCGTAAAGTGAGGTCCGCATCCTCGCAGGCATAATCCCGCAGTTTTTCTTTGCTCACCGACCGCATATTCAACTGGTTTTTACCTTTCTTACCAATCAGGTTTACGGTGGGTACCTTTTCGTAATTCAGGTAAATGTCGCACAAATAGTCGAGGTTGTGTTTTTGCTCGGGCTGAATGAGGTAGTGCGCCAGCATGGTGTCGTACAACTTTCCTTTCACTTCGATGCCGTAATTGCTCAGCATCAGCATATCGTACTTGATATTCTGGGCAATTTTCAGGATGTTTTCATCGGCAAAAATATCGCGGAATTCATCCATCACTTTTTGCGCCTCCTCTTTTTTCGAAGGCAGTGTCACACAAAATGCTTCGTGTTTCCGAAACGAAAACGAAAGGCACACAATCTCCGAAGAGTGAGTATCGAGCCCAGTGGTTTCAGTGTCGAAACAAAACTCATCGACAACTGAAAGTTCGGCACGAAGGCTGGCGCGCTGCATTTCATCTTCCACCAAATAATACTGGTGAGGAACTGTTTCAATGGTTTCCCTTTTCAAAACAGTGGGTTCTGCCTTTTCTATATCGCCAAAAAGCGACTGCTGGGTTGCCACGTCGGGTTTCACGTCGTCGAGTCCCAGCCGCTGGGCCAGTGTGCGGAATTCAAGGTCTTCAAAAATGGCTTTCAGCGCTTTTTTATCAACTTCATCGCGTGTGAGGCCTTTTTTGTCGAATTCAATAGGAACATCCTGGATGATTGTCACCAGTTTGCGCGAGAGGTAAACCTGCTCTTTATTTTCCAGCAGCTTTTCTTTTTGCTTGCCTTTCAGTTGGTCGATGTTTTCGTAAATCCCGTCGATGCTGCCAAACTGTGCAATCAGTTTTTCGGCTGTTTTGGGGCCGATTCCCGGGCAGCCCGGAATATTATCCGAAGCATCGCCCATTAACCCGAGAATGTCGATAACCTGCTCCGTGGATTCAATTCCGAAATTCTTTTTTACCTCTTCCGGTCCCCAGACCTCGGCAGCGCCGCCCTGTTTGGCTGGCTTGTACATCCGCACATGATCTTCCACCA
>CAYUBV010000385.1:0-2624 GCA_964443035.1 uncultured Tangfeifania sp. | reverse complement strand
TCCCAAAAATTGGATGAAATGAGAAGTATTTTAGCAGAAAAAGGTACCAAAAAGCTGATGATCATTAAAAATAATAAAATTGTTTATGAATGGTTTTCCAACGGCAATGAGGACTCGGTAAAAAAACATTACACGGCTTCGCTGGCAAAAGCGCTGGTCGGTGGAATGTCTTTAGCAGCAGCGATGAGTGATGGTTATATCACACTTGACGAAGCAGCCTGTAATTATGTTCCGGAATGGAAAGAAGACGGTAGGAAACAGCATATCACTATAAGACAATTAGCTACCCATACCTCTGGGATTGAAGATGCAGAAGCCACTGAAGAAGATAAAAAGAAAATGGAAGAAGGAGACCATAGCCATATGGACCTACCAGGTTGGAAAGGGCAATTCTGGAGACAGGAACCTGATCCGTTTTTGGTTTCCAGGGACAGTGCACCTGTGATTTTTACTCCCGGCGAACAATATGCCTACAGTAATCCAGGAATAGGGATGCTAACTTATGCTGTCACAGCATCGTTAAAAGATTCAAAATACAGCGATGTACGTACTTATCTGAAGGAACGCATTCATGAGCCGATTGGGATTGATGAAGATGAATATGGAATCGGTTATGGCAAAACGTTTACAGCAGGAAACCTTCAGTTAGTTCCAAGCTGGGGTGGAGGAAGTTATACAGCAAGGTCAATTGCCCGTATTGGTCTGTTAATGCTTCATAAAGGTAACTGGCAAGGAAACCAGCTCATCGATTCTTCTGCAGTAGAAAAAGTAACCAGGTATGGAGATACAGCATTGCCAACAGATATCCGAAATAAAGATAATCCAATGCCAGCTACTACTTCCGGCTGGTACAGTAATTTCGACGGCGTTTGGGGCCATGTGCCCCGAGATGCTTTTGCCGGCCACGGGGCTGGTAACCAGATATTAATGGTAATTCCCAGCATTAAGATGGTTATTGTCCGAATGGGTAGCAATCTGTTTGATGAATCGAAAGGCGAAAGTAAATGGCAAGCTTATGAAAAATACCTTTTTAATCCAATTATGGATGCTATTGAGGAGCCTCCTTACCCGAAAAGTGAACTTGCAGTGGAATTCGCACCGGAAGATTCGGTAATCCGTTTGGCTGATGGTAGTGATTGCTGGCCATCTACCTGGGCCGATGATGGTGATTTATATACTGCTTATGGCGATGGGTGGGGCTTTTCACCCAAAACAGATATTAAGCTCAGCCAGGGGCTTGCCAAAGTAATTGGAACCCCTCCTGACATCGAAGGAATAAATATCCGTTCCAACACCGGGGAAAGGGTCGGACAGGGTAAATTTGGGGAAAAACCAAGTGGTATGTTAATGGTTGATGGGATACTTTACATGTTATCCCGTAATGCACAAAATGCAATACTAACGTGGTCCAGCGATCATGGAAAAACATGGGAGCAGGCGGATTGGAAATTTGATATAAGTTTTGGCTATCCTACTTTTTTAAATTACGGGAAAAATTATGAAGGAGCGCCCGATAATTATGTGTATGTTTATTCACATGATGAAGAGGATGCTTACAAAAATAGCGACCAATTTGTTATGGCAAGAGTTCCCAAAAATCAGATTAAAGACTGGCGTAAGTATGAATATTTTGCCGGCTTTACAGAAGACAACAAACCTATATGGTCAGAAGATATCAGAAAAAGAAAACCGGTGTTTACCAACCCTGGAAAATGCTATAGGTCGGGTATTACATACAACAAAGGACTGAAAAAGTATTTGTGGTGTCAAACGATCTTATTGGCTCCTTCGGAAGGACAAGCATTCGATGGACGATTCAAAAGCGGGCTAGGCATATTTGAATCACCAAATCCTTGGGGGCCATGGAAAACGGTTTATTATACCAGGAATTGGGACATTGGACCAGGCGAAACATCATCCATTCCTACCAAGTGGATGAGTGAAGATGGAAAATCAGGTTATTTGCTTTTTTCCGGTGATGATTATTTTTCGGTCAGGGGAGTAGAGTTTAAATTGAAATAGTGGTACTTAACGCTGTCAGGTTAGCCACAAACAAGACTTGTCAGCGTGCAACCCCGATGGCTATCGGGGCTGCCAACGTAAGCAAAAATGAATATGGACAGATTAAAATTACACAAGTATTTAACAAATTACCTGATTGTCGGATTGACAGTCGCTTTTCTGTACGGATGCAATTCCGGAAACGAAAAAAAATACCATACAGAAGTTTCAATAACCGGTGATAAATGGTATTTCAACGATGAAATTATTAATCCGGGCTCGCCGGCAGAAGGATTGCTGATGAACGTGCGCATGGTAAATGCAGTTTTTGAAGATCGCGGACCGGAACTTGAAAAGCAAAATCCGGATTTTGATCCTGCAGAAAATACCAGTGAATTTATCCGGGCTGTTCCGGAATACGTTTCAAACGGTGTCAACGCATTTACGATTTCATTACAGGGTGGATTGCCGGGGTATGAAGGTGCTGTCAATACTGCTTTTAATTCCGATGGCACGCCCAGGCCTGAATATTTTGAACGGGTGGAGAAGGTGATTAAAGCCTGTGATACAAATCATGCTGCGGTAATATTAACACTCTTTTATCAGCGGCAGCATTCCCACGA
>CAYUBV010000384.1:0-2633 GCA_964443035.1 uncultured Tangfeifania sp. | reverse complement strand
AAAAAAAAACTGCAACATGGGCAAAGATATGACAAAGAATTTAGTCGGTCAGCCGATTTTCAAACAGGTTATGAAAATTCTTCCGAGAGAGCAATTTGATCTTTTAGTAGGGCAATGCGGCAGCGACCGTTATTACAAGTCATTTTTTTCATGGGAGCAACTGGTCGTGATGCTATTCGGGATATTCTCCCGCTGCGATTCAATGGGCGAAGTATGTGATGGGATGCGGGCTTTGGCAGGAAAGCTAAATTATCTTGGAATGGACAGTTCACCGTCCAAAAGCACAGCAGGGGACGCTTTGCGCGACCGCGACAACGAAGTTTTCAAGCTGTATTATTTCGCGTTGATTAAATATTTTGAGCCACTTTTGTCGGTCAGCCGAAAAGAGAAGATAAGTTTTGAGAAGTTTTATGCCTTCGATTCAACCACCATAACGCTGTTTTCGGACGTAATGAAAGGCGTTGGCCGTAATCCGAAAGGGGATGGCAAGAAAAAGGGAGGCTTGAAAGTTCACATGCTGACCGATGTACATGCAGACACGGCAGTATTTGCCAAAATCAGCGAGGCAAAAATGCACGATAAGAAGTTTTTACAGCATTTGAACCCGTCAAAAGGCAGCATGTTGGTCTTCGACAAAGCATATAACTATTACCGGCAGTTTGCAGAGTGGACAGAGGAGGGAGTCTATTTTGTCTGCCGGTTGAAAGATAATGCGAAGGCCGAAGTCCAGGAAGTATTATTTGAAAAACTGCTTGAAAAAGATGAATATGGTGTGTACCGGATTGAACATATTCACCTGAACTATAAAAAGGAGAAACAGCAAAAAACACTTTGCCTGCGATTGGTTTATTATCGGGACGAGCAGGGGCGTAAATACAAATTCATCACTAACAATTGGGATATAACGGGGGAAGAAGTTGCTTTGATTTACAAATATCGATGGACAATAGAAACGGCATTCAAAAAAATAAAACAGAATTTTCAGTTACATTTTTTCTATTCAGACACGGAGAATGGCATAAAAACGCAGATCTGGTGTACGCTCATAGCCCATTTGTTGCTCAATGTAATCAGGGTGTTATCAAAAAGCAAAAAAGCATTTTCAACTGTAGCGGCACTCATACGGATACACCTGATAAGCCATTTAGACCTGATGTGGGTGGTAACTGAAGGCAGGCGGGCATACACCAAGCGCAGAATAAGCCGCAACAAGAGCCCTGCAACCATACAAAGATCCCTCTTTTAATGGGAGGTAGGTTTTTAGAAAACTGAAAACGATATTGTAAATATCTGAATATGAATGATATAAAAATGAAATCGACAGAAATTTAGTTTTTGTCGGTTGATAGTGATTTTTTTACAGAAATAATATAAAGCGCTTTTATGAAAATCACCATCGGTATTCTTTTTCTTCCACTTTATAGTGGGTTGAGGCTCTCCAGGTCTCCCTCCAAACCAATACAAAAATGATTCTAAAGAACAGTCAATCACTTTGGCCTTATTTGCCTTTTTAAATATTGTTGTCAGTTTATGCTTTAGGTCTGGGTCCGTACGACCAAGAATACTTGAGGCAGTATTTTGCTTATGAGCTTTTTCTTGTTCTTCAAGAAGCAGAGTGTGTAATTCGTGCTCACTTACAAATTTCTTCTCATACCTATAGCCAGTTGTGTTCTGATCTACTACCATGCAGTTATAAGCATATACAAAAGAGTTGTCATGCTGTAAAGCAGACATCAACCAGTCTTCTACTTCATCCTTGTTATCAAAAGGAGTTTTAAAAAAAGGATCCAATATTTTCTGTGTTAAGGCTTCTGAATTTCTACATTTCCTGAGTTCATGGACAAGATTGACCATGTAGTCATATTTTTCAGCTCCAATCGGGACAGCCTTGATATCATCCATCTTGTACGAGAAATATTGTTCGGGAGTATTTGATTTATTTTGCATGCTAATAGACATTAAAAAATAATAATTATAAAACTTTTACTGCTTCATCAATTACTGAGCTATCCAGGCTGTCAAGATACACATTGGTTGTTTGCAAATCGCTATGTCCGAGAATCTGGCTTATTTTATCTCTGGAGATGGAATTATTCTGCAATTGCATTGCCATCGTATGTCTGCTGACATAATTCCATTGTAAATTGTTTGTGAAATTCATTGTGAATTATAACTCATTTATTGCGACAAAACTGCGACACGTGTCAATAAAAAAGGAGTCAAACTTGCATCTAACTCCTTCATTTTCAATTGTCGGGGTAGCAGGATTTTACCCAAACTACCTATGTGCCCTTATTTCAATGATTTACATTGATGTGAATATTTTGGTTCACCGTTTTGTTCACAAAGAATAAAAGAACGAGATTGTGATGTAAAGTTAATGATTTTATTTTTTTCAATTAGCTACAAAATCAAATTTGTATTGTAACCCAAAACAAAATTGTTTAATAGTAGAACAGGTATATTACATGTCTACCTCTCCAAAAAATCATGAATAAGACTTCTTATATTGAATTGTAATTTGTGTTATTGGAAAATTATTACATACATTTATACTATTAAATATGCAATCATGATAATAAACGTTAATTAATACTTTGAATACTTCAAAATTAAATACCGAACTTGTAAGG
>CAYUBV010000383.1:0-2644 GCA_964443035.1 uncultured Tangfeifania sp. | reverse complement strand
GATAGCAGATATTGAGGAGTTTAAAAAGATAGATCCGGAATTTGCCGCACAGCGGGAAAAAATGTTGTTGGAACACAAACAAAAAATGATGGAAGTGTGGGAAGAAAAGAAGAAAACGGCGGAAACAGGCCAAAGTCCGAAAAATAACAGGGAAAATTTATTGCAGGAGAAAGAAGAAAAAAAGGAACAGCAGAAACAGAAGGAGAAGGAGAGACAGAAGCAGAAGGAAGAGGCAGAGGAAAAACGCCGGAAAGCCGATGACTCACAATATAAATTGCCGTTTTAAACCACTTGCAGCCCTTAACTCCGGAAATTTCTCAGCTTCTCCTGATGGCATTTGGGTTACAAATAACGTCTTATTTTCAATTTCATAAATAATATGTAAACTTGTCAAATGAGCAGAAATTACAAATTCCATAACTCTGAGGGTGTTTACTTTATAAGTTTTGGCAGCACGATAACCATCCTATAGAGTTATGGAGCAATATGGTTATAGATGAAAAGATAAACTACCTGCCCGTCCGGTCAGGCGGGTATCCATCAAAATCCGGTTGAAGCGGGCTTGGTATATCGTGCCGAAGATTATTTGTAAAGCAGTGCGGCCGATTATGACTGCTCAAATTTAAATTTATACCAAAATAAGAAGATATAATGCCGATAGACTGAAAAACGAGTAGTTTGAACGCAGTGAAAAATTACGACATTTTTGAAGCTAATCGGTATTATGCCGGGGAGAAAGGGATTTTGGATGGAGTTATTGTTATTAAGCAGAGCCACGCGATGCAATCGCGCGGCAGCGGGGGTAATCCTCACGCGAAATAATGCCGGGAAGTTCCGGGGGCAACTATCAGCGCTTCGTCCTAAGAGAGTTGGTAGAGTTGTGAAACTTCAGACATGGAAAATTAACATTACTTCCATAGTTTTTCACTATCCCAATTTTTCGGAAATCCCATTTGTGTTGGATCAACAACCGGATATTTTTGAATTAGTTTTTTTAACCGGTTGCCAAAGGTTGTTCCGGGATTGATAATACGTTTTAAATAAATTAAACAAGCGCAAAATGCATATAATTTATTTGGTGCAATGTCATTGGTGGGTAACCATACGTATTTTTTAGGCACATTGTTTATTAATTTTGGACGCATTGTAAGTTTTCTGTTCCAAACCCTACCGTGATGAGCTACAATATTTCTGACATAAGCTGTACTTTGCATCCAGCTTTCAAGAATATAAGTATTTACTCCAAATACTTTTCCAACCATTTTTTTTGCATTGCACATTTTTAAATTTCGGAACAGTTTTGATAATGTTCCAAACGAAGCTACTTCGAGTGCCATTATAGAAGGCGGATATTGATCAGATCTGTATTTTAACTTAAAGTGTTTTAAAAAAATTTCATGAGAACGATCAATTTCATAAAAAAGTTTTTCCATTGTATGGCGAAATATTTTGGGATCGCGATACAATTTTCCATCACAATAAAAGTTAAACCCATACACTATTGAAAATTGATGAATTATTTGTGTTCGGATAGCAATTTCAATACGCTCAATGGCATCAAATAATAACAGGCGAAGTTCCCTGTCAAAAATGTAAAGATTAAGAATATCTTCAAAAGTTGTTTCCTTTTTAAAAAGATGATTGGTATCTTTTGGTTGCTGAAAAGGCATCATATAGGCTCGGAGCCTGTAATAGCTGATATTGCTTAAATAGTGCAATGCTTTATCTTTGTCCGGAATTATCAGTCCCCGGCTTTCCAACAGTTCTATCTGTTTTTCAAATCGTAAAGGTGGTTTCGTGTACTTCATAGAAAGTGTATAAAAACAGAAAACCCGCCCGGGTGCGCTTCGCAATGAGAGGCGTGGCAGGTATTGTTGAGAACAAAATAACGATATTTCGTATTATTAACCAAGTTTTTTAACATTTAATATTTTCTATTAACAATTTACCTCATACTTCCCATTCCGCCAATTCCTATATCCCCGCCTTTTCGTAATCCTCCCGCGAAATAATGCCGGGCAGTTCCGGGGCAACAATCAGCGCTTTGTCGAAGTTGTCTGAACTATGATTGAAGCAGATTTTGGGATTGCACAGATCATCTGCGTAATCTGATCCCTCAGCTAAAATCCCGATTCAGACATTTTTAAATTTCGAGTTAATCAGCCGTTTAAACTCGAGGCTTTTGCTGCCGAAATTAATTAGCAATCCTACTTCAATGTGGTATGCTTCCAAATAATTTATGGCTTGTGCCAGATGCACATCTTCCAGTTTTGTCAAAGCTTTTAGCTCAACCGAAACTACTTCTTCCACTAAAAAATCAACTCTTCTGGTTCCAATTTGTTGTTCGCGGTACCAGATGGGCATTTCAAATTCCCGGTTAAAGTTCAGTCCATAAAGAGGCATTTCAATTTCCATTGCACGTTGATAAATCACTTCCTGGAACCCGTTACCCAGAACCTTATGCACCTGCATGACTGCCCCGATTATTTTGTGGGTCAATTCCTTGTATTTGTATTCTTCAGCCATATATTAAGAATTTATTTGTTGCTTCTGACAATTGTCTGAACTATGATTGAAGCAGATTTTTGGATTGCTCAGATTATCTGTGTAATCTGCTTCATCAGTTAAAATCCCGGTTCAGACA
>CAYUBV010000382.1:0-2651 GCA_964443035.1 uncultured Tangfeifania sp. | reverse complement strand
ATCCGTGTGTCCCTTGGTTCCCCCGAAATTTCGGGGCCAGGTGGCACCACCTGCATCCCGGAAGTGTCGGGAGGAAGATGCAAATCTTCCCTTTTTTAGTTATGGAACATTTTGTATACATAATTTACAGCCCGTCCGTCGATAAATTCTATGTTGGCGAATCAGTAGATCCTCATGAAAGACTGAAGCAGCATAATAGTGGCTTTTACAAGAGGGCAAGTACTAAAATTACCAGTGACTGGGAAATATTTCATTTGATTCGTTGTGAATCGAAAACCCAGGCAATTCAGATTGAAAAGTTTATAAAGAAGATGAAAAGCAGAAGTTTTTATTTAAAGCTGAAGAACAATCAAAAACTAAATGAAGATTTGTTGCTCCGCTTCTCTGACTGAAAATCCGTGTGTCCCTTGGTTCCCCCGAAATTTCGGGGCCAGGTGGCACCACCTGCAAAGGGAAGACGAGAGTTTTCCCTTTTTTTTGTATTCAAGAATGCCATCAATAGTGCGGACATGGTTTTCCCCTGAGCCAGATGGTCCCTGTAAAACAAGCTTAATTTTAGCCTGCTTTTTGTGAGCTTGTCTTAGTTCCATAAAATGATCTTTTTAAATGAATAAATACTTTACTGTTGATAATGGAGATCTTAATTCGTAACTTCCATTTTTTGAGGTTAAATGAAATTCTATGACTATTAAAAAAGTTTGGATTGAACATGGATGTATTGCTGCAGGATACTGCAATGAAGTCTGTCCTGAAGTTTTCGGACTGGATGATTTTGGTGAATCGTTTATTGAAGATGATGCTGATTATAGTTCAAATGAAACCTGCATTAAAGAAGCAGCAAAGGTTTGTCCGGTTAAGATTATAAAATTTGCAAAAGAGTAAGTTTAAAAAAGTTACCACAGCTGGCTGGAAGTTACTTGTTGAAAGTACGGTTGTCAAAATATTATAAAAAAAATTGGATGGTTTTATCTAAGAGTACCAGATAAATAGAGCTATATTTGATTCTTTTATAACCAAAAATTATTTAAACCATGACCAAAGCAGAAATAGTAAATGAAATTGCCTCCCGTACAGATGTAAATAAAAATGATGCCCTAAAAATTGTTGAAACTTTTATGGAGGCTGTGAAAGATACCCTGAATGAAGGAAAAAACGTGTATCTAAGAGGATTTGGAACTTTCCAGATTAAACACAGGGCTGAAAAGACAGCAAGAAATATTTCTAAAAATACCACAGTTATTATTCCGGCACACAACATACCTGCATTTAAACCCAGTAAGTATTTCGTGGAAGATGTTAAACAGGGAAATAGCTGAATCCTTCCATTTTTCAACTATGGACAGAGAAGATCTGATAGCACTGCGTAACAAAGCAGAGAGCGGCACGACATAAAGATGTTCTTGGGCATTAACGCGCTCGGACGAGACGGACTGTCTGCTGCGATCGAAAAGATGAAAGATGACATTCAAAAAGAATAATACAAAAAAATGAAAGCATTAATATTCGGAGCGATATTTTTCGCCATTGCATTATTTAGCAGTTGTCAAGACGACGAACTGGAACCTGACGGACAACTGATAATCGTTTACAACGAAGCAACGTACATTCTACCAGCTGACACGATCACGATCGACTTGCGTATGCTTCCAGATACTACGTTCGAAGTGTATATCGACAATGCGATCAGGGTTCTGTCAGACGATTATGACAAGATCGTAGCAGTAATCGGCATGTATGATTCTAGAGATTCTTATGTGATTCCCGACGACTTGGACGTACATCCAAACGATTCTGTGCGCACAAGCATTTACACGTACCCCGATTACGCGATAATCAGAACGTCAGATGCGTTCAATACTGAGACCGATACTGTATTAATAAACAAGACTTTAGCTGGTATTCACGAAAGCCAGAATTATACGAAAGCATTCGACGAATTACTGCAAGAGCGATCAAAAAGTTATCTGACGGACATGTCGTTCGCAGAACGATTAGATTTCTTTAGTCGTAAGACTATATGCGAAACGCAGTCTCTGCGATTTGACTTGATCGACGTAGGTCGTCTGGAAGAGCCGTTCATCGGCAATCGTAGAATGCTATTGACATTAAATAGAAACGTGTCAGCAAAATAAAAAGCTGATCGATGTATAATTTAAAAGTTAACAAATTATGAAGAACATTTTACTGATCGCGATCATGCTGATCGCAGTTACGTTGCTTAAACCGCATGACAGTCATGCGTAGGGCGGTGAAGAATACAACGTCGAGCCGTTACAAAATCCGTTAGGTGACGAAATGCTAAAAAGCGCTGTGATTCCACAAGGCGTAGTTTGGAAATTCAGAGTTAAAGTATATCGTTTGCTCGATCAAAACTGCAATAACGGTATATCTGCCAATGAAACATTTTAAATTTTAGTTTTATAAAAAGGTCACCATTTCAGGCAACCTTTTCTTTTATTTTTTCCGTGGCATTTTTTAAACACACATCACAGGAAATACCTTCTCAAAAAATGTAAAATTCAGCAGAAAACCTGCTTTGTTCAATGCATGACTTCTGTGTATTTTTTTGTATTCCAATAGCTTGCACCAGAAAATAAAATATATAACCTGTTTTTCGTAACGACCGGAAACACAATAGCGTCATAACCACA
>CAYUBV010000381.1:0-2653 GCA_964443035.1 uncultured Tangfeifania sp. | reverse complement strand
TGAAAGCGGCGGTAAAATGAAGGAATTTTGCGATGTGCTGATAAATGTTCCGGAACGGAAGACGGCCTTTGTGCAGGAGTTGCATCTCCCAGTCTATCATGTTTTGTGTTTAGTGATTGAAAATGAGATGTTTGGCGTTTAATAACTGTAAAAACAAACCATATGAACAAAAGATTCAAAGGATTATTCACTGCAACTATTGTAACCCTTTTGGGAACCGGCTGCCAAACACAAAAAGAGGCAGAAATCATTCGCTATAATGATTATGTAAATCCTTTTATTGGAACTGATTATCACGGGCATACTTTTCCCGGTGCAGCATTTCCCGGAGGAATGGTTCAGTTGAGCCCCGACCTGGGAACAGAAGGCTGGGACTGGAGTTCCGGCTATCATTACAGCGACAGTTCGCTAATGGGGTTCAGCCATTTGCACCGCAGCGGAATGGGCGCTGGCGATTGGGGCGATGTGTTGTTAATGCCCACGACCGGCGACCTGAAAGTGTCGCCCGGAAGCAAAGAAAATCCTGATGAAGGTTATCGATCGAGGTTTTCTCATGACGAAGAAACAGCATCTCCGGGGTATTATGCTGTAAAACTAAAAGATTATGCCGTTAATGCTGAGCTAACTGTTACGGAAAGGGCCGGGTTTCATCGTTATACCTTTCCCGAATCCGACGCGGCACACGTTATCATTGATGCGGGCCACGGCATCCGTAACAACTACCGTGTGGGCAGCGAGGTGAAAATTGTTAGCGACACTGAAATTGAAGGGCACCGCGCTTCCCATGGTTTTGTGAAACATAAAAATGTTTATTTCTACGCTAAATTCAGCAAACCATTTCAATCATTCGGAACCTGGAAGGACAACACCATTAAGCCCGGTTCAACAGAAGATTCGGGGGTGTACACCGGTGCATATGCTGATTATACAACTTCTGATAATGAAACCATTGAAGTAAAAGTCGGGATTTCCTACACAAGCACTGAACAGGCACGGCTGAACCTGGAAACCGAGATTCCAGGCTGGAATTTTGACGAAGTAAAAGAAGAGGCGGCTGAGAGATGGAACACTGCCCTGAGTAAAATTGAAGTGCAGCTTCCCGACGAATATTCTCCGTCGCTCATTCAGCAAAAAATGACCACTTTTTATACTGCACTTTACCACTCTTTATTGTTTCCTGCAACGTTCAGCGATGTGGATGGAAAATATACTGGACTCGACAACGAGGTGCATACGGCAAGCGGTTTCACTTATCTGAGTGACTTTTCGTTATGGGATACCCACCGGGCCCAGATGCCGTTGCTTACATTAATCGATCCTCAGCGAAGCCTGAATTCAATTAAAACCATGCTGGCACAATACGAACAGGGAGGATGGCTCCCTACACCACAACAGTTTGGAAACAGTTACACCAACGACATGATTGGCGATCATCCGGTGGCCGCTATTGTGGATGCGTTCAAAAAAGGGATAAATGATTTTGATGCAGAAAAAGCTTATGAAGCGGTAAAAAAGAATGCCATGGAAACACCGGCGCCTGATCATCCATCAAAGGGTCGGGTTGGGTTGGAGCTGTATTCAAAATACGGATACATTCCTTATAATAAATTGCGGGAGTCGGTTTCACGGACGCTCGAATATGCCTACAATGACTGGTGCGTGGCACAGTTTGCACAGGCGCTTGGAAAAACAGAGGATTTTGAATTTTTTATGAAAAGGGCTGCATCCTATAAAAATATAATCGATATTTCCACCGGATTTGCACGTCCAAAAGATGACAAGGGGAATTGGCTGACACCTTTTAATCCAACCTTTGTTGGGCATGGCGATGAGCGGCACTATACCGAAGCCAACGCTTGGCAATACACCTGGTTTGTTCCGCACGATGTTCAGGGATTAATTGAACTGGAAGGTGGGAGGGAAAATTTTCTGGCCAAGTTGGATTCCCTTTTTACCATTAGCTCGGAAGTGCAGGAAGCTACTTCGGATGTAACCGGTTTAATCGGACAGTACGCCCATGGCAACGAGCCCAGTCACCACACCTTGTATTTGTATAATTATGCCGGAACTCCCTGGAAAACTCAGGATTTGGCACGAAAGGTAATGGATGAATTGTATCACGACGGCCCCGATGGTTTATGCGGAAATGAAGACATGGGGCAGATGTCGGCCTGGTATGTTTTAAGTGCGATGGGATTTTACCCGGTTGCGCCCGGACAGAATATATATGCCGTGGGAAGCCCGGCATTCAGCAAAATAGTTCTCCATTTGGATAAAAACTTTTACAACACGGATAAACTGGTGATTGAAACCACCGAAAATTCCCAGTCAAATAAATACATTCAGTCTGCAACCCTGAACGGAGAACCTCTGAACCGGCCCTGGTTTGACCACGAAGTCATTAAAAACGGTGCAGTACTCAGGTTTCAGATGGGTGCTGAACCTAGTAAAACCTGGGGAAGCGGATTGGAAGATGCACCACCTTCAATGACCAAATACTGAGAAAATTTCTAAAAAAGGATGAATAACATGAATAAAGAACAGTTACAAAAAGTATTAAAAAAAATAAGCTCAGTCAAAATTGCGGTGGTGGGCGACTTTTGTTTAGATGCCTACTGGTTTATCGATGAGTCCAAAAGCGAAGTTTCCATCG
>CAYUBV010000380.1:0-2661 GCA_964443035.1 uncultured Tangfeifania sp. | reverse complement strand
AACTGAAACCGGGCAAATTTCCAGCGGGTTTCCACATTCCCATAGAAAAATCCATCGCCCACAATCCGGTTGCGACGAATTCCACGCAACGATTTTGCTCCGCCCAGGCCTTCGGAACTTGCTCCTTTTAAAACCGAAGTAATTACCTGTGTCTGGTAGTAAAAAGGAACATGCCCGGCCACAGTTGTCTGATAAGCCAAACGGTAAGCCAGCGATAAATCTTTTGGAACGAGTGTAAAATATTGCCGGTGAGTAAGGTTGAATTTAACAAAACCGCTTTCGGCTCCCAAAAATTCGGGTGCCCCAACCAGCACAGCTTCGGTCCAGATTCCTTTCATCGGGTTGGGCTTGTTATCGCGCGAATCGTAAACCAAGCCTGCTTTTACAGTGGGTACAAATCCGCCGTCGGCTTCTTCATCCGGAATAATTTCCCAATCGCGGTAATGGTTATATAATGTAGGTTGTTCTTCAATTGAAGGCAGTTCATCGTTTTCATCTTTTCCTTTATTCAACCGGTCGACATCTACCGGGCCGACATCAAAATTGAGCAGGTTAAAACCGGCCGCCCAGCGAAAATTGCTTTCCGAAAAATTTCCCTGCAAATCTACTTTAAAACGCAGGAGCTTCCGGTCGTATTTATAAAACATGCGTGTTTTGTATGGGTCGCTTTCATCATCAATCCACTCAGGATTTACAACCGCTTCATAGCCGTTAAAACCGTAAAAGTCATAAGCCTGATCGGAAAGATAACTCAGGTCGACAGAAGTTTGCAGCCCTTCAATCAATTTGTCCGAATCGTAATAAAACCGGTTGATTCCGCTTCCTTTTGTAAATCGTGACACTTCAAAATAAAGCGAATGATTGTAATTTGGATACCTGCTGCCATCGCCGTAGTCGTAAAGATTTACAAGTGCACCGTACTGAAATCCAAGATCAGTGTCGAAAGTTATGGTGGGCAATGCGCCAAAATTCCATCCTGTTTTTATGACTTCCTCCTGAGAAAATCCCCGGAAAACAAACATGCAAATGATAACTGCCAAATAAAATTTCTTCATAAGTTTCAAATTAAGTAAGATAAAAATGCAGCCATTTGTAAATCAAATTATTAAATTGACCTGCAAATAAGAACCGGATTTAGTTTCAGTGAACTAATATAGAAAAAATTACAGTGTCATTTAACTTTTTGAAAAAATCTGTTGAAATTGAAAATAAATTTATATTTTTAATCTTTTTGAATAGCAACAATAAACTTTTAAAATAAATTCAAAACTAAATCGAGTAAAATATTAAAAAAATGAAAACTAACAGGAGAAAATTTTTCCAGATTGCAGGTGTTGCAGGTGCAGGGGTACTTTCAGGCGGACTGGCCTCGTGTGAACAAAAAGAAACGGCTAATAACCAATCAGCGCTTTCAGGTATTAAAAATGCGGTACAACGCAAGCACACGCAACAGTTTAACATGAGTGGTTATGCTGCACCCAAAATTGAAAAAGTGCGCATTGGTTTTATTGGGTTGGGCAACCGGGGGCCCGGTGCTGTTGAAAGAATGTCGAATATTGAAGGAGTCGAAATTGTTGCTCTTTGCGATAAAGATATGGATCGGGTGGCGGTAGGCCAAAAAATTCTTGAAAAACACGATTTTGAGCCTGCAAAAGAATATGGCGGAAGTGAAGATGCATGGAAAGAGTTGTGTGAAAGCCCGGATGTAGACCTGGTTTATATTTGCACTCCATGGAAGTGGCATACACCAATGTCGGTTTATGCAATGGAAAACGACAAACACGCAGCAACCGAAGTCCCGGCTGCGGTTACAGTTGAAGAAGCATGGCAATTGGTTGAAACTTCGGAGCGAACAAAAAAGCACTGTATGATGCTTGAAAACACCTGCTACGATTTTTTCGAGTTGCTCACATTAAACATGGCCCGCCAGGGATTTTTTGGCGAATTGGTTCATACTGAAGGTGCTTATATTCATCAGTTAATTGATCCGATTTTTAATAAAGAAGGTTATTCCGATATGTGGCGGCTGAGGCAAAACCAGGAACGTAACGGAAGCTTGTATCCCACTCACGGGCTGGGACCGGTTTGCCAGGTTTTGAATGTGAATCGCGGCGACAAAATGGAATACCTGACATCGATGTCGAGCAATGATTTCCAGATGGCGGAAAGGGCGAAAAAACTGGCGGCAGAAGACGATTTCTACAATGAATTTGCCACCGACAATTACCGTGGAAATATGAATACCACAACAATTAAAACCAACAAAGGGAGAACCATTATGATTCAGCACGATGTGACCAGTACACGGCCATACTCACGAATCCATTTAGTCAGCGGCACCGAAGGGTTTGCCAGAAAATACCCATTGCCGGGTAAAATTGCCAAAGGGCACAGCTTTTTCAGTGATGATGAAATGACAGTGCTCGAAGAACAGTACACGCCCGAAATTGTAAAATTGGTGGGCGACATGGCCAAAAAAGTTGGTGGACACGGCGGAATGGACTTTATGATGGACTGGCGGTTAATAGATTGTCTGCGAAACGGAATTCCACTCGATCAGGATGTTTACGACGCTGCTGCATGGAGTGTAATTGCCCCGCTTAGCGAATGGTCGGTAGCCAACCGTTCCAACTCAATTGATGTGCCCGACTTTACAAATGG
>CAYUBV010000379.1:0-2662 GCA_964443035.1 uncultured Tangfeifania sp. | reverse complement strand
CCGCTTGATGCTCTTGCGCCATATATAGCCTGAGCAGAAGCGTCTTTCAACACTGATATTGACTCTATGTTATTAGGATTTACTTCGGCACCAGGAACGCCGTCAACAATCCACAAAGGATCGTTATTATTAATTGTTCCCAATCCACGAATGCGTATTGTCGCACCTTCTCCCGGCGTGTGTGAATCAGTTACTGTAACGCCGGAAATATTGCCTTTCAGGGCTTCAGAAACATTTGTTGTAATCATGTCGGCTAACTCATTTGCATCTGTAGAGCTAACCGAACCGGTAACATCAACTACTCTTTGTGTGGCATAACCCACAGCCACAACCTCTTCAATTCCAATCGCATCAATAACCAATGCAACATCAATAGTTGTCTGATTCCCAACTTCTATTTCCTGGGTTTTCATCCCCACAAACGAAAACGCCAGTATAGCATCTTCGGGAATGTTTGCAAGTGAATACTCCCCATCTGCATTGGTAACAGTTCCCTGCGTAGTGCCTTTTACCACCACTGTAACACCTGGTAAAGGTTCACCTCCTTCGTCTGTCACGGTTCCGGAAACGGCGGGTTGCTGTTGCCCGGTGGCATGTGAAATAACCGGCCGGTTTCCGGGTGCCATCTCTTTGGGATACAACAGGATGTGCCGGTCGAAAACACCAAAATCAACATTCGTATTTGCAAAAATCACATTCAACGATTCGTCGATGGTTTTTTCATTAATATCGACCGTTACTTCACGTTCGAGGTCGATAAACCCCGGACTGTAAGCAAACCGGAATTCCGACTGGTTTTCGATGGCATCGAGAACTTCTGCCACCTTCGCATTTCGCATTTCCAGCGAAAGTTTCGTAGATTGACTGTACACGCTTGCCGAAACGTGCATGAGTCCAATTAATAAAAACAAAAATGTTAGTTTCATAAGCCTAATAAATTTGTACCAATCCTGCCTGTCGGGCAAACAGGAATAAAGGAATTTTCCTTCCGTAATTCGGATTTTCTTCATAATTTTACCGTGATTTAGTTTATAAATTATTTACCATTTACCGATGGTAAAGGAACAAGCCGGAGGTGCGGGAACACCTCCGGTTTTTATTTACCGGTCGGCTTCTCTCATTTTATTTGTATCAATTTCAATTTTAATTACCTCTTCCTTTTGTGTGGCTTTAACAGGGGTAATGCGCTCCATCAGTTTTAAAATATCTTCGAGCGATTCATTTTCAATGGTAAAGGTATAACGTAACTTTTTAACTTCAGGGGTGAGTTCAAACTGCTGGTTGTAGCGCTTTTCAAGTCGCTTCACCAGCTCTTCCATCGGAAGATCGTAAATGTTTTGGATGCCTTCTGTCCATGAAGTATAACGCCGGGTGTTAACCACCGAAGCATTGTATTTACGTGTTTCCAGGTTGAGTTCCACCTTTTCGTTCGGTTCCATGCGGTAAAAAGCATCTTCTGCTCCGGGGCTGAACAATTCAACGCTGCCCTCTTCCAGTACTACTTCTGCACTATTATTTTCGGCGTAAGCATTCACGTTAAAACGGGTTCCGAGAACTTTTACTTTCAGTCCGCTGCAATCAACCACAAGGGGTAAATCCTCGTTTTTTACCACATCAAAATAGGCTTCTCCGGTAAGGGTAATTTCCCGGTTTTGGGCAGAGAAAAAATTATTATAGGCTATTTCAGATCCTGAATTGAGCCAGACCTGTGAGCCATCGGGCAATTGTACTTTCGAAATCTGTCCGTTCCCGGCTACCACGGTGGTATATGTTTCGGGAATGGCTGGTTGTTGTTGGGTAAAATACCAGGCGAGCGTGCTTAGTGCAACAACAAAAAAGAAGATGGCAGCCACCCTGAAGAATTGTTGCACCCTCCGGGTTTCCTGCCATCTGTTGTAACTCTTTTGTCCCAATACTGCCTGAAGCTTTTGCCAGCTCTCATCGCCACCAGCAGGAAAGCGGCCGGGCTCCAGGTTTTTACTCCATTCTAAACTAAAACTATGAAAAACTATGCGGTTCTCTTTTTTTCGCAGCCAGTTAAGCAACTGTTCCTGTTCGGCTTCGGTTGCCCGGCCTTCAAAATATTTAAATGCGGTCTCTTTCATTTGTTCTTTTCTATAAGGAGTACAAATTTGGAATAAAAAACCCTACCCTCAAAAGTTCACCCTGTGAAATAATGCGAAGCATTAAATCGAAGATTTATTTCATCCTTTCCGGTAATCTTCTGTTGCCGAAAGTTCCGGATACATTCCAGTATATAAAACATTTTTTTAAGAAAAGTTCCCGATTTGAGAATTTTAAATTATCTTTGTTCTCAGATTGTGAACTATGAGGCGAATATTTGCAAAAAGTACATTAAGAGAATTTTGGAAAAAGCACCCCGATTCGGAGCAATATTTGAAAACGTGGTATGATACAGCAAAGAATGCAGATTGGAAAACACCAAATGAAGTAAAACAGAGCTATGCCAATGCCAGTATTTTAAAGGATAGCAGAGTTGTTTTTAACATTAAAGGCAATTCTTATCGGTTGGTTATAAAATTCAACTTTGACCATCAATTAGCATTTGTACGTTTTATTGGGACACATTCGGAATATGATAAAATTGATGCAAATACCATTTAAAATTTGTAATTATGGATTTAAAACCTATTAAAAAAGA
>CAYUBV010000378.1:0-2667 GCA_964443035.1 uncultured Tangfeifania sp. | reverse complement strand
TTTGAGATTGATTGCAACCACATGAAAAAAATGCTAAAGCAATCGTGCTTTTTTTTCAAAAATTCAATCCGATATTGTCCCGCAGCCCAGATTATTATTGTTGAACTGCTGATTTTTTCAGCATAAAATTGGGATTATGAGTTATTTATTTACAAGTGAATCGGTTTCGGAAGGCCACCCCGATAAAGTATCCGACCAGATTTCGGATGCCTTGCTCGACGAGTTTCTGGCATTCGATACCGACTCGAAAGTGGCTATTGAAACACTGGTAACCACCGGGCAGGTAGTAGTTGCCGGCGAAGTAAAATCAAAAACCTATGTGGATGTGCAGGAAGTAGCACGTAACGTCATTAATAAAATTGGCTACACAAAAGGCGCCTACCGTTTTGAAGGCGATTCGTGCGGAGTTTTGGTGGCCATTCACGAACAAAGCCCCGACATTAATCGTGGCGTAGACAAAGCACACCGCCACGATCAGGGTGCCGGCGACCAGGGAATGATGTTTGGTTATGCCTGCAAAGATACCGACAACTACATACCGCTCTCCCTGGAACTTTCGCACAGCATTTTGCAGGAACTGGCTGCCATCCGCCGCGAAGGAAAAGAGATGACCTACCTGCGTCCGGATTCAAAATCGCAGGTGACAGTGCAATATTCCGACGACAACGTTCCGCAAAAAGTGCATACCATTGTGGTGTCGACCCAGCACGACGAATTTGATGCCGATGAACCGATGCTGGCAAAAATCAAAGAAGATGTTATCAACATTCTTATTCCGCGTGTGAAAGCAAAACTACCCGAGCGTGTGCAAAAACTTTTTGGCAACGACATTATTTACCACGTGAACCCAACAGGTAAATTTGTAATTGGCGGACCGCACGGCGACACCGGTCTGACCGGACGAAAAATTATTGTGGACACCTACGGTGGCCGCGGCGCACACGGTGGCGGTGCGTTTTCAGGGAAAGATCCTTCGAAAGTAGACCGCTCGGCTGCCTACGCTTCGCGCCACATTGCCAAAAACCTGGTGGCCGCCGGAGTGGCCGATGAAGTTTTGGTGCAGTTGGCTTATGCAATTGGCGTTGCGCAGCCCGTTGGTGTTTATGTTGATACCTACGGACGCAAAAACGTGGAAATCAGCAACGGCGAGATTGCTGAAAAAATTAAGGAAATCTTCGACCTGCGGCCGGCTGCCATCGAAGAGCGGCTGAAACTGCGGAACCCGATTTACCTGGAAACTGCAGCATACGGACACATGGGCCGTGAACCGCAAACGATTACCAAAAATTTTGAGTCGCCCTACCAGGGAAAAACCGAACTGGAACTGGAACTTTTCACCTGGGAAAAACTCGATTACGTGGATAAAATTAAAGAAGCTTTGGGGATTTAATCAAACAGAAAATTTCCCCGGGGAGGAGAAAGTATAAATAATACGTCCAAAAGGACGGTACGAAATGTACCGTCCTTTTTTGTTTTTTATCCTGTTAAATGAAACATCTTCTGAACGGCAATCGAATAAAGAAACAGAAACAATGTTCAACTAAAACAGGAAGTCATGGAAGAAAAACTGTTAACACTCGTGGTTCTCCCTTACTCAAAAGCACAAATGCTGAAAATGCGGCTTGAATCGGAAGATATTGAAACCAATCTTGAAGATATCAACCTGATGGAGGGAGCCGCCACTTCGGTGAAAGTAAAAATTATGGAAAAAGATGTGCAGCAGGCAGTACCGGTTTTGGAAAAATTCCTCGGTAAAAAACCGTCTCCAGAAGAAAAAAAAGAAACGCCCAAAAAAGAAGATCATATTTTGGTGCCGGTTGATTTTACGCCGCTTTCTGAAAAAAGCTGCAAAATGGCCTTTAACATTGCCAGTCATCTGAATGTAAAGCTGGTTTTCATGCATTGTTACATCAATCCAATTGTTCACTCTGTTCCTTACGGCGATGTTTATGTTTACGATGCCACCCTGCTCGACAGAATGGACGATGCTGAGAAAAAAGCCAATGAGGAGTTTCAAAAATTCATCACAAAACTGGTAAATGACATTGGCATGAAGAAGTGGCAAACCGTCAAAACCGAATTTATCATCAAGTCGGGATATGCCGATGAAGATATTCTGGCTTATGCCGAAGAAAACAGTTCGCGGCTGATTGTGATGGGGACCGGCGGCGAATCATCGGATGTGGTTGGGAGCATAACCGCCGACATTATTTACAATGCCAAAGTGCCGGTTTTGGTGATGCCTGAGGAATCGCCCGAAAAAGAACTGAAAGAATTTAACCGGGTGGTGTATGCCACAAATTTCGATGAAAAAGATTTTGTGGTGATTGAAAAACTGGTGGGTTTGATGAGACCTTTTGATGTGAAAGTATTCTGTGTTCATGTGGGGAAAGAAACTAAATCGGACTGGGACCAGGCGCGGCTGGAAGGTATGAAGGACATGCTGACTAAAAATTATGCTGAAAAAGATTTTGCCTGCCGGCTGATTAAGGGAGACGATATTCCGGAAGCGCTCGATAAATTTATTGAAGAAGAAAACATCGATGTGCTGTCACTTACCACACACAAACGAAACATGATTTCGCGGCTGTTCAATCCGAGTATTGCCAAGAAAATGGTATTTCATTCACGCACACCGCTGCTGATATTTCATGCATGAAGCCCCTC
>CAYUBV010000377.1:0-2669 GCA_964443035.1 uncultured Tangfeifania sp. | reverse complement strand
TGGGCATGCCCGATTTTTCGCGCACCCATGGAATCGGCGCCTGGATTTTTCTGGCATTTTCCGATGCCGGAATGGTTTTCCTGATCGTTTGGTTTGGCTACCATCTTCGCCGCCAGGTTTCCAAAAAAGGTTTCAAAGGAATGTCGGAGTTGCTGCAAAACTGCTATCAAAACAAATGGGCTGGTTTTGTCTATTTTCTGGCTGTTTTTATTTTCCTCGTGCCTTATGTCGCTATCCAGATTCGGGGAGTCGCCATTTTTCTGGAACAGGCATTCCCGGCTGCGTTGCCGGCCTGGGGCTGGTCGCTGATGATTGTGGTCATCATGCTGCTTTACTCTGAATTCGGCGGGTTGAAAGCCATTATTTACGCCGACTTCATGCAGGGAACCATGCTGCTTATCGTGGTTTGGGTAATTGCGTTCACCTGCCTGAACTACCTCGGCGGCTGGGCCGAAATGTTTGCACAGGCAGAGGTTGCCAACGCGGAACTGCTTTCCACTCCCGGTCCGAAAGGTTTGCTGAATGCCCAGTTTTTAATCGCCTCGTTTCTCGCTATTTTGATGATTCCTGTTACACAGCCGCAATTATCGACGCGACTCGTCATCATGAAAAGCACCGGCAAAATGTTCCGTATGGCAGTGGCAGTCGGCACTTTTGCCATGCTGGTAATTTTGCCGACAATTGTTATTGGGTTGTACGGCGCCATTCGCTATCCCGATGCCAATGTTGCCGATTTTCTCGGCCATGTTCTGCTGCGCGACCAGGCAGGTTTTATTGCAGCAGCGGCCATTATCGGATTGTTTGCAGCAGCCATGTCCACCTCCGATTCCCAGCTTTTTGCAATGGGAAACGAGTTGCGCGGTTTGCTCGGTCATAAAGGCAGCGATTCGTTGTTGCCAATTCGTATTGCCATCATCTGTTTTGCTGCTGCATCGCTGATTTTTTCGCTGGTCAGTTCCGATCAACTGGTATTGCTGGCGCGCATCAGTTTTGCAGGAACCGCCATGATGGGGCCGCTGGTAATTCTCGGCATCTTCTCCCAAAAACCCCAGGGCTGGTTTATGATTCTGATGTCGGGACTCGGTTTGGCAGTATTTGTTTTATCGCAGGCAAGAGTTTTACCGGCAATGGTCGGGCCGTTCCGAATTGACCTGTTTTTAATGATCGTACTGGCTGTTGCAGCATTCGGGAATTATCTTGTAATTAAATATCAGAAAAACAGTTAATCAATTTTAAAAGCCCGCGAAATTCTTTCGCTGAAAGCTTCAGGAGTTTCGCTGAAGAACTGCCTGAGACGCGGAAATAATCTTAGCTGGTTTAGCTCACGTAAGTGCGCCACCTGATTTTCGATTATTCGCAATTCGTCAGTATTAAAATCGTATTCATCAGCGTGCAGCTCCTCCGAAAAAACATGCAAATCATGATCATCTCCCAATTGGTCGGTGATACTGTTCAACTGCTCGCTTTTCACTTTAAAGTAACGTGGATGCAGCAATCGTACAAAATCAAGCTGATAATACAAACGTTTTAGTTTTTTGCGCAACGCGTGCAACTCATCGGCTGTAACCTCACCCTCCTGAATAATTTGGTGCCGGTTGTATGCATCCAGGTAGGTTTCCTTTACTTCCTGAACAACATGAATTCGTGAAAGTTTGTTGCTGCCGGCATCAATCAGTTTCGTTTCAAAACCGGTAAAAAAGTCGCTGATGGATTCACAGATTCTTCGTTCACTAAAAAATAAATCGACCAAAGTTTTGTTTTTCAGATGCAATTTTTCACCGGCCTGTTTTATTTTTCGTTCGGGAATCAGCTTTCTCCCTCTCAACTCTTTTTCAAACAATTCCGAATTCAGGTACGATTCGCGCAACAATGAAAGCTGCCTTCCATATTCTTTGATATTTTCATGAAGCGGAGAAATTTCATTTCCGGGTATTCGTTCGTAAAAACGGAGCAACCCCCGTAACCTTTTAAAAGATTTCCGAAATTCATGCACTGCCTGGTTGGGTGAAATATTTTCAGCATTGCAGAAATACTCCACTTTCTTCACCTGATGCAGAACCGATTGATTTAGTTTGTTTCCGGTATTCTGAACCATAAATTGCTTTTGACAGGAAAAACAAAAATAACAATAAAAATCATTGGTAAAAAGCACTTAGCAAGAGATAGTTCCGATTTTAGAAAAACGAACTGAAACCCGGAATTTATCTGTTCAAACTGGAAAATGATAAAGGGGATTTTGAGACTGGAAGAATGGTGGTTGCGGAGGAGTAGCGGCTAACTTTTTTTTGAGGTGTACTACCGATCAAATTTAATTTTACTCACCCCGAGTACTCGGGGTCATTCAGCTCACTTTACCGGGCGGTCTTTTTATTGTTTCTCCACAGCATACAACTTCCGCATCGTAGAAATATACACTACACCGTTGGCAGCCACAGGTGTAGTGTGAATTGGGCTGTCTATCTGAACGGAATCCAGTACGTTACGATTTTTGCCTTGCTCAATTATCCAAAAATCACTGCCGCGGGAACCCACAAAAATTTTCCCGTCGGCAGCGAGGGCAGATCCCCATGCATCCCGCTTCATGGGTTGCTTCCAGTATTTGCTTCCGGTTTCGGCGTCGATGCAATGCAGGTTTTTGCCGCAATCGGTCACATAAACCAGTCCATCTG
>CAYUBV010000376.1:0-2670 GCA_964443035.1 uncultured Tangfeifania sp. | reverse complement strand
AATAAAACATTCACCCGGAAATCGTCGCCGGCAATCTTTTTTACAAAAGTTTCGAGCGGCAAAATACTTACGGTAACTACCGGTTTTTCATCCTGTTTATTTTTAGTTGAATTGCATGAAATCAGCAAAACAATTGCAACGGTTAAAAGAAGACGCATCATTCTAATCATAAATCAACTTTCATTTTAAAATCAGCGCCAATGTAATCAAAAATTTGCAACATCCCTTTTGCAATTCGTTCAACAGCTTATTGAGCACTTCATTTATTTTCATCAATATAAAAAAGAAATATTCTGATAATTTGTTTCATATTAAAAAATCAAGAGGTAAATTTGTTATAACAGATATAATTTAACCGATTATAAATTTAAACCAGTAAAAATTATGAATGGGCAAATGGAACAACAACTGACTCAATCACCACAGACTCCCCCGCCAAATTATCTGGTGTGGGCCATTTTAACAACCATCCTTTGCTGCCTGCCATTTGGAATTGTTTCCATAGTGTATGCCGCACAGGTAAATTCGAAATGGACAGCCGGAGACATTGAAGGTGCTCAAAGCGCCAGTAAAAATGCAAAAATATGGGCGTGGGTTGCATTTGGAGTAGGACTGGCAGCCGCCATTATCTGGGCTATTCTCACATTGGTGATTGGAGTGGCAGGTTTTGGACTGGAAGCTCTGGAACAATACGGTGCGTAACCAATGAAAAAAATTTTGCAAGCAGGACTGCTGGTTTTTATTCTCGGACTGGCAGTCCTTTTTTTTCTGTTAAATCCTTCTGAACAACAACTTTTTCCGCGTTGTGTGTTTAATTCACTCTCCGGCTACTATTGCCCCGGATGTGGCTCACAGCGTGCAATTCACAGTTTGCTTCACCTTAATTTCGAAGGGGTTGTCAGCAACAATTTTCTTTTTCTTCCCGCGGTGCTGGCAATTGCCTATCATTATTCGCACCCCTTGCTGAACAAACAATTCGGCTGGAAACTGCCGAGTATTCTTTATAAAAAATACACTCCCTGGATCATATTTGGAATCATCCTGCTATTTTGGTTGCTGCGCAACCTTTCGTTTTATCCGTTTTCGGTGCTGGCACCCAATTAATTTTTAACGTTTCTCTTCCTTCATTCCAAATTTCGGATCGTATTTCAGGTAATTTATGATGATGAAACCCGGAATAGTTGAAATAACCACCCAGATGAAAAAATTCTGGTACCCGAGCTGTTCCTGAATCCAGCCGCTGATCATTCCCGGAAGCATCATTCCGAGCGCCATAAAACCGGTGCATAAAGCATAATGTGCGGTTTTGTATTTTCCATCTGACAGATAAATCAGGTACAACATAAATGCGGTGAATCCAAATCCGTATCCAAACTGTTCCACCACTACCGAACTCATAATAATCCAGAGCGCCTGGGGCTGCACAAACGAAAGAAAAACATAGACCACATTGGGCAGGTTCATGGCAATCACCATGGGAAGCATCCATTTTTTAAGTCCGTTTCTCGAAATCAATATTCCGCCCAAAATCCCGCCAACTGTAAGCGCAAGCATTCCGGCTACCCCGTAAATTGTACCAACGGTCGTGGTTTCAAGGCCCAGGCCCCCGGCTTCTACCGAGTCGAGCATAAACGGAGTGGCCAGTTTCTCGAGCTGGGCTTCTCCCAACCTGAAAATCAATATAAACGTGATGCCAAGCACAATTCCCTCTTTTTTGAAAAACGTGATAAAAGTTTCCGCAAAATCGGCAAGCACCTCTTTTACTGTTTGAGATTCTTTTTTCACATCGCTAACCGGATAGGGAAGCATCAGCCAGTGCCAGATAAAAAAAGCAATAAACAGCCCGGCAATAACAAAGAAAGTGATGCTCCACGCCCACTGATTGTTGTCACCTGCAATTTTTTCCATTTGTCCGGCCAGAATCACCAGCAATCCTTTCCCGGCCAGTACTGCAAAGCGGTAAAAGGTGTTTCTGATTCCGATAAAATAAGCCTGATCGTGTTTCGATAAACCCAGCATGTAAAACCCGTCGGCAGCAATATCGTGGGTAGCTGAACTAAAAGCCATCAGCCAGAAAAATGCCAGCGAATACTGAAAGAATTTGTCCATTGGGAGGGTAAAAGCAATTCCGGCCAAAGCGCCGCCAATAAGCAACTGCATAGCCAAAATCCAGAAACGCTTGGTTTTCAGAATATCCACAATCGGACTCCAGAGTGGTTTGATAACCCACGGCAAATAAAGCCAACTGGTATAAAAGGCAATCTCGGCATTTGAGATTTCCAGTCGTTTGTACATGGTTACCGCTACCGACATCACAACAACATACGGAAGCCCTTCGGCAAAATAGAGTGACGATATCCAGTACCACGGGTTTCGGGAGGTAGGTTTACTTCTTGCCATAATTAATTTGTTTATTGATTTAACCGGCTTTTTTTGATTTTGCTTTTCGTCCTTCATCTTCGAGTGAGGCGAGGTAAAAACAGAGGCTGGCAGTGCCGTCCATCGTAGGTTCGTTGGTGGCATAATCGCCGATATCGTCATGATAAACGGCTTTCCCGTTGTTAAATGCTGCATATTCATCGGGATTTTGCAGTGTAATTCCAATCTGGTTTTTATGGCGCCGGGCATCAATCGGGCCGTCAACAAGTCCACCCGGAGTAGTTCCGCCCA
>CAYUBV010000375.1:0-2677 GCA_964443035.1 uncultured Tangfeifania sp. | reverse complement strand
CAAGCCGGCATGTCAACGAGATTGCTTCCCAATTGCTATTGGCAGGGTTTCCTGTTTATGAGATTTCTTCCCAATAACCGCTGGCAGTTTTATTAAAATAAGTCAGTTTAAAATTCAGTTAATCATTTTGAATGGATAAGCAGTGGTTATTTTATCCGCTTTTTGCCTCTTCCGGAGGTTTGCTTTTTGAAGAAAATACACCTGAAATTCTTATAAAAACGCCGGCAATAGTTCCTACTGCAATGAGCAAAGTGTAAAGATTGGAAATAAGTGCCTGCTGGGTAGCAAACAGAAATATTATTATTCCGAGGGCAACCAGAATCAACGGAATGCGGAAGCTGTTCCAGGCCGTTTTTCTCTGTTTCATGATTTCAGTATCTTCCAAATCTGCTGTCTCAACGTTGGTTAAAATATAGTTTCTGAAGCTTTCGTTCATCACTGTAAACTTGTCATTGCATATCACAATTCCTTTTTCCTGCAAATTACGAAGCGGAACATAGGCATCGTTGTTTTTGATATTCACCAGCGAGTCTTCAGCCAGATCGTAAAGCAGTATTTTCTCTTCGATGGTACAGGAATTCCAGATTTTTTCGTAATAATTGGATGCCAGGTTCTGAATGTATATTATCACATCTTCTTCGTCAGCCGAATTATTGTTTGCATAATATTTTAATACCAGTGGTTTGAGAGAAGCAAGGAATACATCTTTTTCCAACTCATTTTTAATGGTTTCAGAAATTCTGTCACCTTCTGCTTGTTTTAATTGCGCAGGCTGCAATGAACAGTTAATTACAGAAAACTCCATAAGCAATTGCTTGATGCGGTTTAAGTTGGCAGCTATGCTTTCCCGTTCATTTTCACTGGCTGTTTTTTTTGCATAATTTTTATAAAACTCCTGAATTTGACTGGGAGAAACATAAGATGATATAATTATTCTTTGTACTTTTTTATTGACTAACTCTTCAAGCAGGTTGATGCATTTGTCTAAAAGTTCAACGTTTCGTAAAATAAAACCGAAATTCAGGATTACTACATTATCCTCTTTTTTAAAATTATCAGGCCTAAAGATGTCGCAGGATACTTCGAAACATTTAAATTTTAATTTCTCAGCCTCTTTTTTTCGGGAGGAGGAATCTTTTCCTGAAAGATTGACAGCAAATGTAAACGCCGGCCAGTCATCAGTTTTTGAAATAGTATTCAATAATTCACCAAAAGGCATTTTCAGTGTTCCGGCTTTGGCAGTAAATGGAAAGATTCGTTTAAGAACATTCTCCAGCAGTTTATAAATGAGCAGTATAAAAAGCAACAATAACACCCAGAATAATAGAGTGAATATTCCGTACCCATCTAAAATGGTTTCTTTTCTAAGAGATGCTGAAATAATGTGAGATTTGCTTATCACAGAATCTTTTGCCTGTATTTCGGTTGAGTTAAACCGGAGCAAAAGTGAGTCATATTCCGCCGAAGACTCTGCATTATCGGCTTCTTTTAGTTTCCAGTTAAAATCAGGGCCGGTATCGAAAATTAGTTTTCGGTTTTCCACAATTTCAGCAGTATATAGTGGCCGCATGTTCAGGAGCAGGGAGTCTGAAGTATAATCGTTCAATTTTTTGCCTGCTTCACAACTGTCTTTGGCTTCATGTATAGTAACTCCGAGAAATGTGGTATAAATTCCTTTATTTTTTCGCTGGTTTCTGTAAAAATGATTTTCTGTGTCATTAATATCATGTTTGGCATAATAGCTGTCAATTGCATTGTTTCTGTTTTGAAATTCGCGGACAAGGTGCAATTGCTGGTATTTTCGGTTAATTTTTCTTTCTGCCACCAGAGCATTCTGAAAAAACACAATGGCAGGGAAGAAACTGATTAAAAGAAGCCAGCTTATTATGAACAGTTGGAAGGACAGAAATACATGCGATTCTTTGAGCTTTGCTTTTTTTTCCGTCTTCTTTTCTTTTTTTATCAGATTATTGAAAACATTTGACCAGGGTACTATCAGCAGAAACAGAATCCAGCACTGAAAGAGTAAAAATACATAGTGGTTTTCTGAAATTTCAGCATGAAAAATATTGATTATTAATATAAACAGACCGGCAATTACAGAGAATCCGTCAAACTTAATAATTTTGAAATAGGGGAAATTAACTGTTTTTATTATACGGGTCCCGTTTTTTAAACGAAGCCGGGCATTTTCAGTAATAAAAAGTTGTACATAGAGAACAAGGAAAAAAGCATCAAGCAAAAATATTTCCATTTTATCTGTGAAGTTTTCTGTTTTAGTGGTATATGCAAACAAGAGTATTAGTGAGATTAAAATTAGCAAATGACCGATAAGTAAGGTGTAATATTTTTTAGTATTCGCTTTTTGAGGCATTAACCATTCGAGTGCATATTTATTGCGCTTTAATTTTGTTCCTTTTCTGTCAGTAAATTTTAAAATAAAAACCTGTATGCCAATGAAAAATAAGAAAGCAATGACAAACAGGAACGACAATGTGATAATTGCAGAATTATAGGAATTAATCAGGGAAGATTCCTCCATTGCAACAATAAATAACGGAATATCATTGATGGGCAGAATGTAAATCCGGTAATCTTTATTTTGATAGTTTAACCGGATACTTTCAGGAGTCCGGCTAAAAATTGCCGACTCCAGTTTGGAGTTATGAGAGCACTC
>CAYUBV010000374.1:0-2679 GCA_964443035.1 uncultured Tangfeifania sp. | reverse complement strand
CTGTTTCTGTTTATTTATCAGATGAACCAGTTTGTATCCAACATCACTTCTGTCAGGGAAGAAATTCAATCATTTTTTAAAGGCATGCAGCAACAAATTGAATCATTAACAAGTATAACTGCTGAAGAACAGAATAAAATCTGGCAACAACGGTCAGTGGAATGGCTGAAAAACATTGAACCTGTTGTGACCAACTTTTTTGGCGACATACTAAATACGATGGTGAGTTTTCTTTTGGTGCTTGTTTATATGTTTTTACTGTTGCTTTACAGGGGGAAAATTTCCGATTTTTTAATGATGTATACCCGGGAAAATAAAAAAGAACACATAAGCAAAATAGTGCACAAAATTAGTAAGGTAGTGCATCATTATTTGCTGGGGCGGGTAAAAGTTATGTTCATTCTGGGAATAATGTATTACGTCACTTTTCTAATTTTTGATCTTCCCTATGCCATTTTGCTGACCATTTTTGGCGCGCTGATTACCGTAATTCCATACATCGGACCCCTAATCAGCGGTATATTGCCTATTCTTTTTTCGATACTCTTTTTTGATAACCTGGAAAAGATACTGCTGTTTTCAATTCTCATTGTAATTGAACAGTTAATTGAAAGTTATGTGCTTGAACCCCTCATTTTAGGAAAAGAAGTGCAGTTGAATCCGTTGGTGGTAATTGTGGCTGTGGTTATTGGCGGCATGTTTTGGGGTTTGGCCGGAATGATATTGTTTGTCCCGTTATTTGCCATGTTTAAAATCATCTCCAACAACAGCCCCGGGCTCGAGCCTGTTGGGTTTCTGCTGGGGAATTACAAAAAAAGTGATTGATCAATACTCCGTTATAAAATTTTCAGGAAATTTTCCCTGAATGCCTTTTTCGCGGTAAAAATCTTTCATGCGTTTAATGTCGGCCTGCGGATCGTCAGTAAGTTCAAATTTTTCCCAGATCGAAACTTCTTTGCGTCCCCAATCGAAACTGCTAAGATAAACCGGCACATCTGCAAGTTTGGCAATGGTATGAAATCCGGCTTTCCAGCGCTTAACGGGCTTACGGGTTCCTTCAGGTGTCATTGCAAGATGAAGATGATCCCTGGTTTTGAAATGATGTACCGCCTGCCGGATGACATTGGCTCCTTTTGAGCGATCGATGGGAACACCCCCCATTTTCCGGACAAAAAATCCAACGGGCCAGAAAAAAAATTCATTTTTAACCAACACACTTGCTTTTCCTCCGAGTGAAGAATAAAACAGGTAAGAAATTACAAAGTCCCAGGCACTGGTATGAGGTACCCCAATGATGATACATTTGTTTTCGGGCACCACAAAACCATTTACTTTCCAACCCAGCAGTCGCAGTAAAAGCGCACTAATTTTTTGCATTTATCGTATCCTTTTTATTTTAAGATTCCTGGCAAAGGCAAACCGCTCCAGGTATTCGGAAGCAAGCTTGGTAGCTTTCTTTAAATCGCCCTCGCCAAAATCAATAATAATCATTAAAAAACGTTTGGTAACCTGAGAAACAGCGGTTCTTTCCGAATCGCTTGTAGGGGTTCCGAACGCTCCCTTTTCATCCCTGAATGTGGGAAGAAACTCTATATTGAGCCGGCCACGACCGATTCCTTCATACGGATCGGCAGCCGTTCCTATTCCGAACGAAATGTTTCCTGCAATTTTTGCGCTATCGTAACCCCCTATGGAATAGCCGGTAGTGATTGACACAAGATTTAAAACATCGACCACACTATTTACCTGGTAAAGAGCTTTGTTTTTTACCACCCGCCGCAAAAGTGCTTCAGCCGAGAGGCGGTAACGTGCCGGATCTTTCCCACATGCTTTATAAGCTTTCCGGGAAGCAGCGATGGCAGGGATTTTACTGATTTGTTCCGTCGTCAAATCAGCCGACAATTCCCCGGTTTTTTTCCGGATATCATCCCAAAGCAAATCACTGGTTTCCAATACAAAAACATCGCATTCAATGACTGAAAGTTTTAGATTGGGTACCTTTTCTTTTAGTTCTTTTGAAATCAGAATTGCCGTCATTGGTGTTTATGCTTTTTTATTTTAAAATTGATTTCAATATCTGTTTAAATATTAATTAAGGACATTCAAATCTAAACAAAATGAAAGAAAAAGGCACAAAAAAAGGGTCTTGCCTGGCAAGACCCTTATATTCTTTACTTAAATCCTTAGATTACTTCTACATTAAAAGCTACGGGACCCCGGTCGCTTTCTTTAATCTCAAACTCAACAGCCTGATCTGTTTCCAGTCCGAACTGGGAGTCTTTAATACCTGAACGATGCACGAAGATGTCTTTGCCATCTTCGGAATGGATAAATCCAAACCCTTTCACAGCATCGTACCATTTAACTTTACCTTCCATAAGAATTCCGTTATTAATAACGACCTCCGCGGTTAAAACCACCGCCGCCGCCACCTCTGCGGTTTCCTCCTCCTCCACCTCTGGAGTCATTTGATCTCGGACGTGATTCGTTTACTTTAATGTTACGACCACTGAGATCAGCATTGTTCAATTCTTCGATAGCTTTTCTGGCCTCATCATCGTCATCCATTTCAACAAAACCAAAACCTTTGCTGCGTCCAGTCAATTTATCATTAATGATTTTTACTGATGCAACTTCGCCATACTCTTCAAAAATTTCTCTTAAATCTTCCTCAACTAC
>CAYUBV010000373.1:0-2686 GCA_964443035.1 uncultured Tangfeifania sp. | reverse complement strand
TTTTCAAGAAAACGGACAAGTTCGGTTCTGTAACTTCTTCCAACTGGCAGTTTTTTTCCGTTAATTTCCACAAACCCCGGGCCTACTGATTCTATTTTAGAAATGGAAACAATATAACGTCTGTGGATTTGAAAAAAATCGTTCGATGGAAGCATTTCAAATAAATTTCCAATCCTTTCTTTGGTTACAATTTTTTTGTACTGTGTAAAGGCAATCACATAATCGCCCATACTCTCGAAATAAAAAATGTCTCCGAGGTTAACTTTGTGATGTTTTTTGTCGGCTTTCAAAAAAATATAATCCCGACTATTTTGCTTTGCTATGACAGGATGGGCATGCTGGCTGTTTTCCAGCGCATCCAGTTCCATAAAGTGATGAATGGCTTTTGCAAACCGCTCGAAAGAAATGGGTTTGAGTAGGTAATCCACTACATTCAACTCAAAAGCTTCGATGGCATAATCACGGTAGGCTGTGGTAAAAATCACTTTTGGCGGGTGTTTCAGTGTGCGCACAAAATCAACACCCGTAATTTGCGGCATCTGAATATCGCAAAAAAGCAGGTCGATTTCTTTTTCCGACAAAACCGGCATTGCTTCCAGAGCGTTGGAACACGCTGCAACCACCTTAAAACCATCGAAAGCCGCGAGGTGATTTTTTATCACCCGCACAGCAATCGGCTCATCGTCAACTATCATGCATTTTATCATATTTTATCCTCCAGTTCCAGAACTAAATCTACTAAAAACAAATCGGAATTATTCCCGATGTCGAGCTTATATTTTTCAGGGTAAACTAGTTCGAGCCGTTTTCTTACATTTTGCAATCCGATGCCGTGGGATTTTCCTGATTGAGTAGTTTTTCCTCCGTTTTTTGTATTTTCAATATGACAAAACAGGATTTTCCCGATCAGTTTCATTTTTACTTTTACAAAAGCTTCCCCAGGCATTTTGCTTACCCCATGTTTAAATGCATTTTCAACCAGCGGAATAAAAATCAGAGGGGCAATTTTAAACCTGCCTGTATTTTCCGGAAATTCCTGTTCCAGTTTTAATTTTCCGGAATACCTGATTCTCTCAATCTCCAGGTAATTTTTCAGGTTGTTGATTTCATCGGTCAGCAAAACTTCCTTTTCGTTGCACCGGTATAAAATGTAATCGAGAATTTCAGACAGCCGCAGCACCAGGCGCGGGGCTTTCTCCGATTTTTCCAGCGTGAGGCCATACAAATTATTCAGCGTATTGAATAAAAAATGCGGATGAATCTGGGCTTTCAGTAATTTCAATTCAGCTTCTTTCAGTTTTAATTCCGTTTCAAACCGTCGCTTATCGAGTTCGGTATTTTTCTTTTGGATTAAAAATGAACGGCGAACCAGTTTTATGGCAACAGCAATAAAAATGACAAAGTAAAGTCCTACCATCAGCAATAATCCATCAAAAGACGAAGGATTCATTTTTTCAGACTGGTAGTTTGTAATAAAGATGAATACTCCCAGCGAAATCAATAATTCGAGCCAGACAGAAATCACAAATGTGTAAAACACAAAAAGTAGAAACCTGCCGTACTTTTTGGTAAAGAGATAACGCGGAATTAAAAAATAATTGAGAAAATAGGTAGTTACAATCGACAGGGGCAGCAACATCGATACAAAAATAATGGAGACTGAATAATCGCGGCTCGAACGCCCGAAAAACACAATAAAGAACAGGTATACGGCCAGCCAGAAAAGGATGTGCGCAAAAATCCGAGAATATTTTGACTGCAACTGTATTTTCATTTCTGCAATTTACAAATTTGTCTGATACCGATTATGAAAAGCATTGAGCCATTGGTTCGCAAACTCCCAGTACCTTTGTTTTTTTACCAGACTACCGTCAGGCAAGTTATCGGCATTATTCCAATCTGAAAATAGTCCAAAATAGCCTAAATCTTTTCAGAATTGGTATAACATCTAATTCTTTATTACAAAACCCAAACTTTATCGATGAACAACACCGGTGTAATTTCAAACGTCGAAATTTACAGCCCGAAAAACATTTTTGACAAAATTTACCACCCGGCATCATTTTGATGCTGTTCATCGACAAAATTTCGGAAATGCTGCTGAACCTTTTAACATTGTTCCGCAAATAACTTTAATTTTGAAATTATGAATCTGTTTAAGTATTTTTATGAAGGCGGCCCGCTATTCATGTCTGTTATAACAGCCACAGGTTTGGCCATGATTTTTTTCGCCATTAAATCGGGAGTTGATATTTTTGGCAGGAAAAACTATTCGGGCAGAGAAATTAATTACATTCTGATGTTCGGGAGTCTCTCGTTTATCTTAGGTCTTTTAGCACAGGCAATTGGCATGTTTCAGGCTTTTGAAATTATTCAGCGAGTTGGAGACATCTCTCCGTCTTTGATTGCAGGTGGTCTAAGAGTGAGCATGATTGCACCACTCTACGGAATTTTCTTCTTTATCATTTCTATTCCGGTTTGGATGTTTCTTCGTGAAACGGTAAAAAAGCGAAGCTGATTCAGAAAACAGAACTATTCTTTCAGGCCGGTAAAGCTGGTCAACCGGACTATTTTATTTTATCCGAAACTTTCTGAATGAGTTTGTTCAGGAAAGGAAAGTGAATCAGCGAAGAAAAGAGGCTTCTTTTTCCAAAATGAAGAAAAATATTCCGGAGGTAAATAAACA
>CAYUBV010000372.1:0-2686 GCA_964443035.1 uncultured Tangfeifania sp. | reverse complement strand
TGAATTGATCGGTTATCAGTCACATCCGCATATAAAGGGGAAGGTGGCGGTATAAATTAAGAACCAAAAATCAATTCACAAATGACAAATAAATTCCAATTTTCAAAATCTTATTTATGTATTAATTTATTAAATTGAGTTTTGGAGCTTATTTGAGTTTTGGAGTTTGAGCATTGTAATTTAATAAAGTATGATTCATAAAAACATCTCGATAATCGTTGCCGTAGCCGAAAATTTTGCAATCGGTAAAAACAACGACCTGCTTTTTCATCTTCCAAATGATTTAAAGCGGTTCAAAGAAATTACCACCGGCCACAGTCTGATAATGGGCCGAAACACCTTGCTTTCGTTGCCCAAATGGCCGTTGCCAAACCGGCGTCACATTGTGATAACCGATAAAAAGGACGATAACTTCCCGGGCTGCGAAACTGTGTTTTCCATTCAGGAAGCGCTGGAAGAAGTAAGAACCGAAGAGGAAGCTTTTGTAATTGGCGGCGGAATGGTATACAAACAATTTTATCCGCTGGCCGGAAAACTTTACCTGACTATTGTACACAAGCCGTTTGATGCCGATGTGTTTTTCCCAAAAATCGATTTTTCGGAATGGACAGAAACAGCACGCGAAGATTTTTATGACCAAAAAAACGACTTCAGCTATTCCTATTTAAATCTGGAGCGCAAATCAATAATCTGAACGCTAACAATTTTTCAAGAACCTTTTTAAAATGAATCAAAAAAAATCAACCTTTTTGCTGATGATGATTGTCGGCCATTTGTTTCTATCCGCTCAAAACCAACCATTACTTAACCTGGAATACGAACAAAATTACACACCCACCTACGGGGAAGTAATAGAGATGTACCAAACGCTGGATGCTCATTATGAAAATGCAGTTCTGCTTGAAAAAGGAATTACTGATTGCGGAAAACCGCTCCATATTTTTGTGATAAATGACTCACCTGAATTTGATCCGCAAAAAATCAGGGATGCCGAAAAATCAATATTGTTGATTAACAATGGAATTCACCCGGGCGAACCTGCCGGCATCGATGCCAGTCTGCAGTTTGCCGACGACCTGCTCAGAAATGAGAAAGCCGCAACCAAACTGCTTCAAAATACTGCCCTTGTAATCATCCCGGTTTATAACATTGGCGGGCATTTGCACCGAAGTGCTTTCAACCGCGCCAACCAAACCACTCCCATCGAAACAGGGTTCCGCGGAAATGCTGCCAACTTCGATCTCAACCGCGATTTTACCAAATGCGATTCGGAAAATGCCAAAAGTTTTACCCGCATTTTTCATGAATGGAATCCCGATGTTTTTCTTGATACCCACACCACCAATGGGTCCGATCATCAATACAGCATTACTTTGGTGGGGCCGCAACCCGACAAGTTTCCACCGGCGCAGGAAAGATTTATTCGCGAAAAAATGCTGCCTTCACTCTACAATGAAATGAAAAACAGCGATTACGAAATGGTGCCGTACGTAAATTGGGTGCACAACGATCCGAAACAGGGAATTCAGATGATGGAAGAATTCCCGCGCTACTCATCGGGTTTTGCCACTCTTTTTCACTCGTACGGAATGATGACCGAAAACCACGTTTACAAACCTTACGCCGACCGGGTAAAATCCTGTAACCAGTTTATCCGGAAACTGGCTGAGTTTACAGCCGAAAATTCAGAAGAGATCAGGACTTCAAGAAAACAGGGAATCGCAGAATCGGTTGAAGCAGAAAACTATCCAATCAGTTTTGAACCGGATACCACCCAATTTTCGGAAATGGAGTTCAAGGGGTACGAAGTAGATGAAAAACAAGTGAGCCGGGTTACAGGTCTGGAGCGATTCGGATACAACCGCAACAAACCTTACACCGCGCAAATAAAGTATTTCGATGTTTATAATTCTGCTGAAAATGTGAAAGTTCCTGAATATTACATTGTACCACAGGCATGGAATGAAATAACAGAACGAATGGCCTTGAACAACGTTGAAATGCACAGACTGAAAAATGACACAACTCTTGAAGTAACAGTTGATTACATCGAAGATTTTTCGAGTCCGCCGCGCCCCTATAACGGGCATTATTTTCACAGTAAAGTGGAAACACGGAGCGAAGTTCAGAAAATCAAATACTTTAAAGGAGATTACATCATTCCGGTTCGCCAGGATAAAATAAAATACATTGTTGAAATGCTGGAACCCAAAGCTGCCGATTCATTTTTCAGGTGGAATTTTTTCGACAGCATACTCGACAACCGGGAGTATTTTTCATCTTTCGGTTTTGAAGAAAATGCACTGAAATACCTCGAAGAACATCCGGAGTTCAAAAAAGAATTTCAGGAAAAACAACGAACCGATGCTGAATTTGCAAAGAATCACCGGGCTCAGCTTGCGTTCATCTACAACAACACCGAATGGGCTGAAGAAACCGCACGCCGTTATCCTGTCGGGAGAATTTTTTGAATGAAAGATGAGAAGGTGCTATCCAAGTAGTTTTCCGAGGTTATCAAATTTAACGTTGTAATCTTCCATCGAATATCTAATGGCTTCGAAAGCTTCTTCGGCCCCGTACGTAGCTGCAATTTCGGTTTTGCTGTCCTGCCCCGGCATGTCTTTGTAGGTTAAAAAATAATGTTCGAGCCGCTGGATTACTATTTCGGGCACTTCATCTATATTTT
>CAYUBV010000371.1:0-2711 GCA_964443035.1 uncultured Tangfeifania sp. | reverse complement strand
CTCACCCGGAATACCGGGATTCTCACAAAGTGATCGCTTCGCGGGAAATGACACCAAGATGTGATTCTTTTATTGCATTCATTGTGAGTGCTTTATAAAACTCTGTCATTGGCACGACGCAGGAGGAGAAATCTCCCGGTTAAAGCAAACTCCTTAACTTTAAAAAAGAAAAAAATGAGCAAACAAAAAGGTGGCCCAAACGAACCACCTTTTTGTTATTACTTTTACATTTTGCCTCAATCAAGGTCAAACCGATCGAGGTTCATCACTTTGTTCCATGCTGCCACAAAGTCGTGCACAAATTTTTCTTTTGAATCTTCGCTTCCATAGACTTCGGCCAATGCCCGCAGTTCCGAATTCGAACCAAAAATAAGATCGACGCGCGTTCCTGTCCATTTCAGTTCGCCGGTTTTACGGTCGTGCCCTTCAAACACTTCCTCGTTATCTGAGGTTGCTTTCCAGGTTGTTCCCAAATCGAGCAGGTTAAGGAAGAAATCGTTGGTAAGCTGCCCTGGCCGTTTGGTAAAAACTCCGTGGTCTGAGCCATCGTAATTTGTATTCAGCACACGCATACCTCCCAGCAGTGCAGTCATTTCAGGAGCTGTCAGCGTAAGTAATTGCGAGCGGTCGATAAGCATCTCCTCTGATGACGCGGTCACATCCTCATGCACTTTCCTGAAATTGCGGAATCCGTCGGCATTCGGCTCGAGAGCGGCAAATGCTTCTATATCGGTTTGTTCCTGCGATGCATCGGTACGCCCCGGTGTGAAAGGCACGGTAACATTATACCCCGCATCTTTTGCCGCTTTTTCCACAGCAGCGCATCCGCCAAGAACAATTAAATCGGCAAGCGAAACTTTTTTGTTGCCCGACTGTGCATCGTTAAATTCCTTCTGAATGTCCTCCAGCTTTTCAACTACTTTTTGCAATTCAGGTGGATTATTGACTTCCCATCCTCTTTGCGGGGCAAGCCTGATGCGGGCACCGTTGGCTCCTCCGCGTTTATCCGAACCGCGGAAAGTGGACGCCGACGCCCAGGCTGTGGTAACCAGTTGCGGTACCGACAATCCTGAGTCCAGTATTTTGCTTTTCAGTTCAGCAACATCCTTATTATCAATCAGTTCGTGGCTCACCTCCGGTACCGGATCCTGCCATACAAGGTCTTCTTCCGGAACCTCCGGACCGAGATAACGTGCTTTAGGCCCCATATCGCGGTGGGTCAGTTTGAACCACGCACGGGCAAAGGCATCGGCAAATTCATCCGGATTTTCGTAAAAACGCCTTGAAATTTTTTCGTAGGCGGGATCTTCGCGCAAGGCAATATCAGTGGTGAGCATTGTGGGTGCATGACGTTTTGATTTATCGTGTGCATCCGGCACTGTGTTTGCTCCCGCTCCGCCTTTTGGTTTCCACTGGTAAGCACCTGCCGGACTTTTGGTCAGTTCCCAATCGTAACCAAACAGGTTCCAGAAAAAGTTATTGCTCCATTTGGTCGGGGTGGTTGTCCAGACTCCTTCCAGGCCGCTGGTAATCGTGTCTCCGGCTTTTCCGCTTTCGTAGCTGTTTTTCCAGCCCAGCCCCTGCTCTTCAATACCTGCTCCTTCAGGTTCCCTGCCAACGTATTTTTCCGGATCGGATGCACCGTGCGTTTTTCCGAAGGTATGTCCGCCGGCAATCAGCGCAACGGTTTCTTCATCGTTCATGGCCATGCGTCCGAAAGTTTCGCGAATATCTTTTGCTGCAGCGAGTGGATCCGGATTTCCGTTCGGCCCTTCCGGGTTGACGTAAATCAAACCCATGTGTGTTGCACCCAGCGGATTTTCCAAATCTTTATCGCCAGCCAAACGTTCCTTGTTTCCAAGCCATTCACCTTCTGCCCCCCAGTAAATATCTTCCTCAGGTTCCCAAACATCCTCACGGCCGCCGCCAAAACCAAAGGTTTTGAATCCCATCGACTCAAGGGCAACGTTACCGGCGAGAATCATCAAATCGGCCCACGACAGTTTGTTGCCGTATTTCTTTTTAACCGGCCACAGCAGCAGGCGTGCCTTGTCGAGGTTGGCATTGTCGGGCCAGCTATTGAGCGGTGCAAAACGCTGCGTGCCTGTTCCGCCGCCACCGCGTCCGTCGGCAATGCGGTAGGTTCCTGCACTGTGCCAGGCCATACGAATCATTAGCGGTCCGTAATGACCAAAATCGGCGGGCCACCACTCCTGCGAATCGGTCAAGAGTTTTTCAAGATCCTTTTTCACTGCCTGAAGGTCGAGCTTTTTAAATTCTTCGGCGTAATCGAAATCTTCTCCCATCGGATTGGATTTGGACGAATGCTGCCGCAAAATGCCGATATTAAGCCGGTTGGGCCACCAGTCGCGGTTCGACCGGCCACTGCCGGCGGTATAATTTACCGCCCCGCCGGTAAACGGGCATCGGCTCGATTCATTCACTTCCCAAACCTTACTGTCTGGTTTGTTTGATTTGTTGTTGTTTTCCATTTTAAATCGTTTTTGAATGTATTTTTTATAAATTTAAAATAATCTTTATTTATAATACTTATAGAAGCATAATATTTACTAATATAAGCCTTTGTTTCTAAACGCTAATATGCTGCAACTGCGAATCTCAAAAAAGATTTTGCCACCTGCATTTCAGCTACATTATAAAATACAGCAACATGAAAATCATGGGATTGTTTAAGAGGAAAGAGAGAAGAA
>CAYUBV010000370.1:0-2736 GCA_964443035.1 uncultured Tangfeifania sp. | reverse complement strand
GGCAAAACAAGCAGCCCCAACGGCACCAGCCAAATCGCCGTATTGTGCTTTAACAATTTTAACCTTATTCCCGCCCGTTTGCCATTCGTATTTTGGCATTAGTTTTTCAAGTGGTTCAAACAAATCTTTTCCGGCTTCAGTTATTCCACCACCTAAAATAATTGTTTCGGGAGATAAAATGTTTGTGAGCGAACCCAGTGCCACCGCCAGTTTGTTAACTGAAGTGAGCCAGACTTTTGTAGCAAACTCATCGCCATTCCGGTGTGCAGCTATTAAATCATCAGTAGAAGTAAACTTTCCATCGGTTCGTTTTTCAATGGTACAATTCCCAATCGCATCTTCCAGGCTTCCGGGCGTTCCGATAATGTCGGGTTCTCCATCGCTGTCAAGTGTTAAATGTCCTAAATGCCCGGCCTTTTGGAATGCTCCCTGGTAAGGTTTCCCGTCAATTAAAATACCTCCTCCTACCCCGGTTCCGAGCGTTAACATTATTACATTTTTCTTGTTTTTTGCAGCTCCAAATTTTGCTTCTGCCATCATTGCGGCCACCGCATCATTCAAAACAAAAGCTTTGGTTTCCAGAAAATCAGACCAGATAAAATTTTCCAGTCCGTGCAAACGCCCGGGCATGTAACCAATTGCCGAGTTATTTTCGTTGGGCAATCCCGGCGCTGAGATGCCAATTACCAATACATTCTTTCCCACTTTTTCATAAAGTGTTTGAACAGCATTTTTAACCGCCTCCTTCCAGTTTCTTTTTTCCTCATCGTAGGTGGGCTGGTAGTGCTCGTACAAAATTTTTCCGGAGTTGTCAATCGCTACTGATTTTATCCGTGTACCTCCCAGATCAATGCCAATTATTGTTTCAGGTTTCATTTCAGTTTTTTTATTTTTCGCCATTAAATTCTTTTACTGCATTAATCATAGCAACCAGGTTTTCAACCGGCACATTAGCCTGAATGTTATGTACAGTATTGAAAACATAACCACCGTCTTTTGCGAAAATTTCGCAAAGGTTCAATACTTCTTCCCTGATTTTTTCGGGAGCATAATTTGGCAGAGCATTTTGAGTGTCGATGCCGCCTCCCCAAAAAACAAGGTCTTTTCCATAGGTATTTTTTAGATGCAGCGGGTCCATGCCTGCAGCGTTAATTTGAACCGGATTAATAATATCAAACCCCGCCTCAATGAATTTAGGCATAAAAGATTCGACCGCTCCACATGAGTGCTTAAATGTTTTCCAGGTAGTATTTTCATGAATCCAGTTATTCATCCTTTTGTAATACGGCATCCAAATTTCATCGAATTGTTCGGGTGCGCAGAAAGTTGAATTCTGTGTTCCGAAATCGGTTCCACAAATAAAAACAGCATCAATATTATCTCCAATCACTGAATGCAGTTTCTTGAAATTTTCCAACGCAATTTCTGTTTGCCGATCGAAAACGGATTTTATATAATCCGGTCGCATCATAATGCTCATGTACCACTCAGAAATATCACGAATGCCTTTGGGCTTTTTAAGTTTGATTCCCGGAATATGGGCAATATCGCCAAGAGCAGTGCCGCCAAGTCCGGCAACCACAGCTTTTCCTGTTGCACGGGCCTTTTCAGCCGTTTCTTTCCAGTACACCAAATCATCATCCGATACAAAACCATATTCCTCGAGGTTATCCTGTGGGTCAAGATCTTCCTCTTCAAATGGTTGCTGACGGATTATCGCATCGAAAAAATAACTGGATTTTGGCATTTTGGCAGATGGTGGAGCGGATGTATCTCCTGCCGGATAGCTTAAAGTATTGCCATTTTCGTCGATTGTAGTTTGAAAACCTACCGGCACCAAAACAGTTTGTCCCCAGGGAGTTTTATACTCTTTAAACGGAGCATGGTTATAATATCCGAACGAACTGTTTTTGCCTTTAGCACCAACTGCATCAGCCCCCAGAATTTCACGCAGTTCCTCATCAACTTCTCCCAGCATTTGGTAAGGATCGACCACACGAACCGGCTTCCACTCCAATCCGTAATGTTTTCTAAGTTCTTCGACAGCTAAAACATGAATGCCGGTGGTTGAGGTAGCGCCAAAGTCCACCATCATTTTATCGGGTTGTTTGTGATTTACTGTCAGGTCAAATCTTTCTTTTGAATTCATAGTAAACAGTAGTTACAACTGTGAGATTTTTACATTCCTGAAAAAGATATTTGCCTCGCCGTGTTTTCCCTGTAATCCAATATATCCCTTTGTAGGTAATTCTGCAAAAGGAGTTGGTAACCATGACGGAATATCCGAGCCGTCGGGATTTTTTGTTCCGCTTGTCCATTGCGACATATCCATATCGGCCGAAATCTCACCATTTAATGTTACCGTTATATGCTGCCCCTCGCAACGAATATTCATGTGATTCCATTCGCCTGCCTTTTTAACTAAAGTTGCTGACGGTGCCAAATGACCAAAAATACCACCACACATATAATTTGGCACCCATCCTTTGTCTTTGAAATAATAATCATCGCCAATTTGCACTTCAGCCGAATTTGGTATCCAATTCTCACGGTCGGTGCAATAAACTATTACACCACTATTAGTCCCTTCTTCATTTTTAAATTCCAGGTCAATTATAAAATTCTCATACTCAACTTTTGTAAATATACAAGCGTCTTCCGAAGCAGTTAATATGTCATCTTCAAATGTCCAAACCCCTTGTACATCCATTGCGTTTGAAAGATCGTTGTTAAACA
>CAYUBV010000369.1:0-2738 GCA_964443035.1 uncultured Tangfeifania sp. | reverse complement strand
TCCTGTTTAAAATTGAACGCAGCCGCGATGCCGATGTAATTCATTACGAGATAAACCTGCTGGAAAACGGTTCTTTTAATGTTGCTGATCCAATCCGGATTTATTGGGTTAAACATACCAAAAACGGAGAAACCGGACCTTTAACTAAAATTCAGAATAACCGGGCTTACGGATTGAAAATTATAAAGTCGACACCAGAAAAAGTTGAATTTCAGTTTGTTTCTTTCGACCAGCCTATGACATTAAGGAAAAATGAAAATGGAAATTACAGGGTTTTTACTCAGATGAAAGGGTTGGTGGTGGAAGTGGAACGGATTTTTGTCCGTTTTTCAGGCGGGAGTTACTGGTTCCCCAAAATCGGGCAGGTAGAAATGTATGGAATAATATCGGATGCCGGTGAAGTAGTAGTTGAAGTTATAAAACCGTAGAAATCTAATTTATGCTGAAAAATTATTTTGCCGGGTTACTGCTGTTTGTTTCTCCGTTATTTCTGTTTGCTGAAAATATGGCCGAAAATGAGAATGTGCAAAGAAAACGTTTTGCCTTTGGATTTATACCTGCACTGGCTTTCGATTCCGACCTGGGGTTTAAATACGGTGGTGTGTTTAATTTTTTCGATTATGGCGAAAACGGACAGCCGCCACATTACAACCAATACCTGATGGTTCGCATTACCAACACTACCAAAGGTACATTAAATGCACAGGCTTTGCTTGAAAGCGAAACACTTATCTCAAAATCAAAAGTATTGGCAGAGGCCAGCTATTTTGTGGATCAGAAACTCGATTTTTTTGGATTTAACGGAACCAGCGCACTATACCATAAAGCATTTACCGAACCCGGAGAGACTTTTATTTCCGAAGCATTTTATGCACATCGCCGGAGTTTGCTCCGTATCAGGTTCGATGTTCAGAAATACATTACCGGCAGCAGATTCCGTTTGCTGACCGGTTTCACGTTTAACCGGGTTACCACTGATCCGGCACAAGATACCGATCATTCATCCGGTCAAACTTCCACTCTTTTTGAAAAATACAAGGATTGGGGCCTGATTGATTTAAACGAATATAAAGGCGGAAACATCAACCTTTTTTCGCTGGGCCTTGTTTACGATTCACGCAATGATCCCTGCTACTGCACCAATGGCAAATGGATTGATGCAGTTTGGCTGTATTCTCCCGGTTTTATATCCGACAATAGTTTCAGTAAATTTATTCTGAACTACAGGCAACATTCCAGTTTTTTCAGCGAAAAAATTACGCTTTCATTTCGGTTGAGCAGCCAGCAGAAACTTTCGGGAAACATCCCGTACTATTATTTGCCCACATTTTACGACAGCCGGTTGTCGCACGACGGAGTGGGAGGCGCCTTTAACCTGCGTGGGGCCATGCGCAACCGCATTGCCGCCGATGGTTTTGTTACCGGCAACTTCGAAATTAAATTCAAAACCCTTGATTTTAGTTTGTTACATTATTATTTTTCCGCCAGCTTGTCGGCGTTTTACGATAACGCGCTGGTTACACAACCCCGGAAAGTGAATATTGAAAATGTACCAAATGAACAGCGTACGATACATTTCCGATCAGGAAAACAGAAACTGCATCACACATTTGGTCCCGGTTTGTACATCGTTTTCAACCAAAACAATGTTATTACGGTCAACTACGGGATTCCCGCCAACAAACAACTGGGTTCGGGTGGGCTTTACATCGGCTCAAGTTTGTTGTTTTGACCTTTGGTTCTGCTTAATAAAAAAATCAACCTCGTTTGGTTCGTCGTTCAACATTTTCCTGTCAGGAAATCACTCCTTCTCCGACTATAATATCAGTTAAAACAAAAAACAATTGAAACGATGAAAGGATTAATAGCTGGAATTACATTGCTGATAACAGGATTAGGTTGTTCCGCTCAAAGCGACCAGGTAAATCACATCAATTCTGAGCAATTCAAAAAGGTGATTCAAAACGAAAAAGGAACACTTTTGGATGTGCGCACGGAATCGGAATTTTTAAACGGGCATCTTCCCCACGCAGGGCAGTTGAATTTTTATTCGTTCAATTTCAATAAAAAACTTTTACTGCTTCCCAAAGATCAGCCTGTTTATCTTTATTGCAACACCGGATGGCGGAGTAAAAAAGCGGCCGAAACCCTGGTGAAAAACGGTTACACCAACGTGTATAATCTCGAAGAGGGTATCATGGAATGGGAACTTCTGAATCTTCCGGTGGTAGTTGAGCCAAACGCCAGGCCCGAAACGAAAGACAAAATGGAGTGGGATGAATTTAATGCCCTCGTAGAGTCGGGAAAAACGGTTTTTATTGATTTTTATGCTCCCTGGTGTGCTCCCTGCCGCCAAATGATGCCCATGATCGACGATTTGAAAAACGACTATGCAGGAAAAATTTCGGTGGTGAAAATAAATGCCGATGCCAGCAAAAAACTGGTAAAAAAGCTGGAATTAGGCACTGTACCATATTTTGTGCTGTATAACCAGGGCCAGCAAATATTTTCGCATAAAGGAATGATTGAACGAAACCGGTTGGAAAATCTATTCAGTGAATATTTAAGATAAAAAATACTTTTTTTCTGATTTTGTTGTCAGGTTTTAACACCCCACCCGACTGTTTGTTTGAAATTTAAAAAATCAGAAAAATGAAACGGAAAAAAATCATCAAAATTGCTGCGATAGTCATTATAGCAGGAATTGTAATTGGAGGGGGTGTTGGGTTATATCTGTT
>CAYUBV010000368.1:0-2740 GCA_964443035.1 uncultured Tangfeifania sp. | reverse complement strand
AGTTAAAGCCATTTGGCTATGCAAGTATTTTAGTGTTTTTTTTGTCATTTTTTATAAAATTATTTATTCAGTTAATTCACGTTCTTTGACATATTGGTTTATAATGTTGATATACTGTGCAATTACGTTTAACGAAAGGTTCGTTACAAGGTGTATGTACCCGGGTGTTTTATCATCGAGGTACAAGGTTTTGACCCTGTTAAAATCTTTCAGGTAATGATCGACTGCCCGTATGGTATGGTTTGTTTCAGCTGCCACAACAGTAGGGTCCTTTTTTTCAACCACGCATTTATAAATAATTTGGTATTTGTGTGTAAGGCATGAACCCATGTCGTGCAAATTCCCGGTATGTGGCAATGTTACATTGTGCCGTTGTTCATACTTTTTCCGGCACAAAGAGATATGGGAACCGTCGCTGGCTGTCAGCAGCCCGATGTCCCTCATGGAGAGCAGGGCATTTTGGTCGTAAGCCTCTTTGGTCAACCTTGCAATTACATTTTGTTTGTGTTGCGAAACTTTCATTCCATCTTCAAGTTTAGCGATATCATCTTCACTGATTATGGTGAGCACGACAGGGACAAGTTTCATATTGAGGGAATCTGCCCTGGTGTCTTTGTGTACTGCATTCCATAGGATTTGTCCCGGCTCCAGGGTTTTGGTGTCCCTAAAATTAGCATGAAAGATTTCAATCAGTTTATCGGCAATAACACTGCGGATATTTGGTCCAAACATTTTTGGGAACTCTTGTTCAAAGAAGTGTTCAATGGCCGGTTTTGCAAACCTTTTATGGGCAGATTTATAATGGTGCGAGGCGTGAGATCGAAGTAGCATATTATGTTTTTTTATTGGTTTGGCATTCTTTTTTTTAATAAATTATCAAGTTCTTCTTTACGTCCGGCTACTATTTTGGCATGGGCATATATGTCGATGTACTCTTCTGCAAGCCGCTTTGAAACTTTGACAAGCAGGGCAATTGTGTGCACATCGTACCCGTCTTTCATAAGCGCCACAGCTTGTTTGAACTTTTGCACGTAGTTGCTCACCGCAGAGACACTGTGGTTCGTTTCGCGGGCAATCTCGGAGTATTCATGTCCTTTGACCCATTTGCCAACAATCAAAGAGCGGTGCGACAATGTGCGCCCCATATCCTTTATAGTAGAACGGAGCGGCACAAATATCCCTTGTTCCCTTAACCTTTGCAGGTCGCGGACAATAGTGCGTTCGCCGCAACAAAAAATACGGTTGGCAATATCTTCTATTGTCAATAAGCCACCTTGCATAAAGGCCTCGTTACAAATGCGCTGGAGACGGTGTTGCCGCAAACCGGAACATCCGTCTTTTTGTTTTATGCCAAGGTCTTGGGCATCATCGTTTATGGTCAGCACCACACTGATTTTTTTTGCTTCTTCCAAACTCTTGGCTGGTGAATCTTCGGCGGAGACAACGATAAATTTTGCTTTGCCGGGACTAAGCGTTTCCGCGGTTTCAAAGAAATCGCCATAAACTTTATGTACCGTATCCAATGCAGCTTTCGCTTCAAAAGGGGAACAGTCCATCCCGGTGATGATGTCGTTCATAAACTGGTTGTCCAGGCTTTTCTTTTCAAGACGGACCCATTTCTGAGGTGATGAATTATTAAGCATGATACAAAAGATTAAATGGATACTAAACAGTATAACCACCTCCCTTGGTGGTTTTCGATGGCATTGCCTTCCAGTCGGGCTACGCCCTCCTTCCAGGCAATGCCATCGAAACAAGTGTTCCAACATTATTAAACAATACGTCAAAGAACAAATATATATACAACCTTTCTTAATGTCATATGGCACAAAGAAAGGGGAGGAAGAGAGAGAAAAAGAAAAAATAAAATAAATTCGATAAAAATGAATGACATTAAAAAAGACAACACCGAAGAAAAAATCCTGGATGCCGCACAAACGGTTTTTATAGAAAAAGGAATGGATGGCGCACGAATGCAGGAAATTGCCAATGAAGCAGGAATCAACAAAGCACTGCTTCATTACTATTTCAGGTCGAAACAAAAACTGTTCGAAGCCATTTTCAAACAGGTTTTCAAACAGATTTTTCCTGATATCAAAGCCTTTATACATTCAGAAATTCCTATTGAAGAGAAACTTGGAATTTTTGTGGAAAAGTACATTAACTTATTAATGAAGAACCCGTTTTTGCCTTCATTCATTCTGAAAGAGATTCACCGCGATCCCGAATTCCTCGCTTCCGTAATAAAAGGCCAGGGAATTGATCCGCAGGATCTTTTCACCATGTTAGAAAAAGAGATGGAAGCAGGCAACATCCGAAAAATGGACCCGCGCGAATTAATGATCAACATCCTCGGATTAAGCATTTTTCCGTTTGCAGCCAAACCGCTCATGCAACTCATGTTTTTCGATAACGATAAAAAGGCGTACAACAGTTTTCTGAAACAACGAAAAGAAACAGTGAAGGATTTTATTCTGAATTCAATATTGCTAAAAGCTTGAAGCTTGCGACTTAAAGCTAAATGAGTCACAGTATCAGTCTCAGTTTTCAGTAAAAAAAATGAAAAAATGAAAAAGTTATTAATTATACTATTTCTTCCGGTGCAACTGGCATTTGCCCAGCAACCTGTAACACTGGAAGAGTGTTACCAACTGACGCGGGAAAATTACCCGAACCTGAAAAAGGCGGAACTTTTACAGGAAATTACCGCGTTAAATAAGGAAAACATCCAAACGAACTA
>CAYUBV010000367.1:0-2741 GCA_964443035.1 uncultured Tangfeifania sp. | reverse complement strand
TCGATAAATGAATGGCATCGAAATAATCGCTGCCCGATCGGCTGCAAATCAGTTTTACGCAATCGTTCAGCGGCTCTTCAAACCAAAGTGCGCTGAGGTTGTCTTCGGGCACGCATATAAGCAACGGAATATTGTTTTCGGAACAGACTTTTGCAAACGAGCGCGAAGTATTTCCGGCCGATGCAACCACCAGTACTTTATTCATCTCCGGGGTCATCCTTCCACACACCGAATAAGCTTCGGTTTCCTTAAAACTACAGGTGGTAATTTTTGCATTTTTTTCGGGCCAGTAGCCGCTAAATGTTATCCACAGGTTTTTTAAGCCGAGCTCGGCTGCCAGTTTTTCGCTTTTAAATGTAACCGGCGCCGATGATCCTTTTAATGTGCGGCTCACGGGTAACCAGTCGGCAAACTTGTAAAGCCCCCATGAGTCGTCTTTTACTTCGAGTTGCTTTTTTTCGTAAACGGCCCGAATCAAAGTGGGATCTTTCTCCCCCGGTGCATCCAGCATCCAGCCGGTATCATCAAAAAAATTGCCTGTTTTTACAGATTGAAGGTGGTAATTGGTTTTTGCAAATGTACTGTTCATTCCCCTGTTTTTTCAAGTAAGTGACAAAAGTAATAATTTGCTGAAGTTAAAAACAGGTGCAGGCCCATAAAAAATTTTGGGATGTAAGGCATGTAATTAAAAATGAAATCAGGGTGTTTTTTATGGCCGATAAATTACAATCGAATGAATTCAAAAGCGTATTTTTTGTGTGGCTGCAATATTCTTTTTACGGGAATAATATTTTTTTTAATGAAAGGTAGAAGGTAACTTTGAATTTTACCACAGCTAAACTTTGTTGAATGAAATCACTTAAAACCTGTCTGTTCCTTTTTGCTGTTTTATTTTTTGCTGCATGTTCAGGCCCGTTGGAAAAAAATCCTCCAAATATTCTCTGGATTACGGCCGAAGATATCAGTACGATGCTCGGAGTTTACGGCGATCAAAATGCCCGGACACCGCATCTCGACGCGTTTGCAGAAAAAAGTGTGAAACATACCAACGCTTATGCCACAGCCCCGGTTTGTGTGCCCGCACGCTCTTCCATAATCACTGGTATTCATGCAGTTTCTCTGGGCACCCAGCACTTACGTTCCGATGTTAAGGTTCCTGAATTTATTCCCCGTTTTCCGAAATTGCTCCGGGAAGCCGGTTATTTTGTGACCAACAACGATAAAGAAGATTACGGTTTTACCGATACCACCATCTGGCACCATTCTTCGACAGAAGCACACTGGCGTTTACGTGAAGATGAAAATCAACCATTTTTCAGCGTTTTTAACCTGGGAATTACACACCAGTCGGGTATTTTTGGCAATGATTCGGTTTATGAAAAGCGAATTGAAAAATACCTTTCGGAAATTGAACAGGCAAACCCGGAAGAAATTCAGTTGCCGTCTTATTTCCCCGATTCACCTGAAATTAGAAAACTTTGGGCTCGGTATTACACCAACATCCGAATAATGGATGTACAGTTTCAGGAAATACTTGACCAGCTTGAAGCAGATGGATTGACGGGAAATACCATCGTCTTTTTTTATGCCGATCACGGAACCGGAATGCCGCGCTCAAAAAGGGCGTTGTACGATTCCGGGGTAAAAGTTCCGCTGCTGGTACATGTTCCCGAAAAATATGCGTCAGCACTGAACATGTCTCCCGGAACGGAGAACCACAATATGGTAAGTTTCACCGATTTTGCACCAACTATTTTGGAGTTGGCCGGAATAGAAAAACCTGAAGAAATGCAGGGGCAAACATTTATTTCAACCTTAGATTTTGAGGAGAAAGCGTTTGTTTACGGAACGTCCGACAGAGTGGATGAGGCGTATGAAATGGCCCGCACAATCCGGACTCCTAAGTTTCGGTATGTTCGAAACTACCTGCCTTATACTGCACTGCTGCAACCCAATTATTATTCCGACCAGTCAGCAATTATGCAGGAACTGAGAAAATTTGAAAACAGTACTGATTTAACACCTGCGCAATCCACCCTTTTTCAAACAGAACGTGCACCTGAAGAATTGTACGATGTGGAAAATGATCCGGACGAAGTAATCAATTTAGCTGATGATCCTTATTACCAGGATGTGCTGCTGGAATTACGGCAAAAACTGGAGCAGGAAGTTCTGCGCATTTACGATACCGGATTTATGCCTGAACCGGAAATGAGCCGGCTGGCAGCAAATTCCACTCCTTACGAAATCGCGCGGGATCAGGAATTGTTTCCGCTTCAGGAGATACTGGATGCCGGTAATTTGATGTTGCAGGATGAAATGCATATTCAAACAGTAGTGGAGAAGCTCAATCATCCGAACGGTTTTGTGAGGTACTGGGCGCTGGTTTCTGTGGAATCACAACAGTTTTTCGAGCCTGAAATTTTGAAAAAGTTGCACCTTATGCTGGACGATGATTTTGCGACCGTACAAATTGAAGCAGCCAAAACGTTGATAAAAGCCGGTGACATCAATGCTGTTCATGTTCTTTTAAATTACATGCAAGGTGAAAACGACCAGTTTCTGTTGTACGCGGCACGGGCTTTTGAACAAACCTGGCACCTGCTGCCGGAAATACCCAAAGAGTTCTATTCGCTGTATGAAAAACTGGAAAAGCAAACCGAAGGAAAATGGCAGGGACATGATTTGTACGCTTTCTGGTCGATGACACAGGTATTAAAAAACGAAGATGTGCGGCCGCC
>CAYUBV010000366.1:0-2758 GCA_964443035.1 uncultured Tangfeifania sp. | reverse complement strand
GCGGACGTGGCGGAATTGGTAGACGCGCCAGACTTAGGATCTGGTGCCATACGGCGTGGGGGTTCGAGTCCCTTCGTCCGCACAAACACCGCCGGCTTTCCTGTTAACAGGATTCGCCGGCGGTGATTTACTTATTAAAGTAGTGTAATTAAATTTTTATTCAATATGAATATCACCAGAGAAAATACCGATAATGTGAATGCGGTTGTCAAAATCACCATTGAGAAACCGGATTACGAGCCAAAAGTTGAAGAAAAACTGAAAGAATACCGCCAAAAAGCGGATATGCCGGGTTTCCGCCCGGGCAAAACTCCCCTTGGCCTCATCAAAAAAAGGTTTGGAAAATCGTTGCTCATCGAAGAAGTAAACACGTTGCTTTCGCAGAAACTCACCAGTTACCTGATGGAGGAAAAATTGCAGATTCTGGGTGAGCCGCTGGGAAACGAAGAACAGCAAAAACCCATTGACTGGGACAAAGATGAAAACTTTGAGTTTGTTTTCGATATTGCTCTGGCACCCGAAATTGAAGTTCCGTTAGACGAAAATGACAAAATCAGCTACTATAAAATAAAAGTCTCCGATGAGATGATTGACGAGCAGGTAGAGATGATTAAGTCGCAGTTGGGCGAAAACAAAGAGGTGGACGAAGTAAAAGAAAAAGGCCTTGTGAGAGGCGATTTTGTTCAGCTCAATGAAGAAGGAAATGAAATGGAAGACGGTATCCGTCCGAAAGACGTTTTGCTTGCCATCGATTTAATCAAAAACAAAGACATCCAGCAAGAATTTATCGGCAAAAAGAAAGGCGACACCGTTGTATTCGACCCGGTTAAAGCTTACGAAGACGTTCATGAAGTACAGCACATGCTGAACATCAGCCACGAACAGGCGCACGATTTGAACAGTGAATTCAGATTCACCGTTCAGCAACCGCTTGAATTTGAAAAAGCTGAACTGAACGAAGAACTTTACAAAAAAATCTACGGCGAAGATACCGAAATCAAAACCGAGGAAGACCTGCGTAAACGGCTTGCAGAAGAATTGGCTGCCAACCTGGTACGCTCTTCAGAACAACGTTTCGCCATGGATGCGCGCGACTCACTGGTGGAAAAAGTAAACCCTGAACTGCCCGAAGCTTTCCTGAAACGCTGGCTGCGGGTTGCCAACAAAGAGGTTACTGAAGAACAAATTGAAAACGATTTCGACGGTTTTCTGAAAGACCTGAAATGGCAGTTAATTAAAGATAAATTAATCAAGGAAAACGAATTGAAAGTTGAAGAGGAAGAAGCTTTCGACTTTGCCAAACAACTGGCACAGGCACAATATGCCCAGTACGGAATTCCGAATGTGCCTGAAGATCAGCTTGAATCTTTTGCAAAAATGATTCTTGAAAAACAGGAAGAAAAAGAACGCCTCTACAACAAACTGCTTGAAGATAAAGTGATAGCAGTAGTAAAAGACAAAGTTTCACTGGATGAAAAAGAGGTAACACAAGAAGAATTTACTGAATTATCCAAATAAATTTTGCTGTAAGTAGCAGCAAACAACTTTTTTGTAACTTTGTGGTTCGGAATAACGATATTGCAAAGTTACTTTTTTTTAAGCTTGATTATCATGAACAAACACGACGAATTTAAAAAATACGCAACAAAACACGAGGGAATCAGCAGCATGACGCTGAAAAGTTACGCTTCGGCTTACAGTAACTACATCTCTCCCACAATTATTGAAGAAAGACAGTTGAACATAGCCTCGATGGATGTGTTCTCGCGGTTAATGATGGACCGGATTATTTTTCTCGGAGTTCCCATCGACGATACAGTGGCAAACATCATCCAGGCGCAGTTGCTTTTCCTGGAATCGACGGATCCGACAAAAGACATCCAGATTTACTTAAACAGCCCGGGCGGCCATGTTCATGCCGGTCTGGGTATTTACGACACCATGCAGTATATTTCTGCCGATATAGCTACCATCTGTACCGGAATGGCCGCATCAATGGGAGCAATTCTGCTGACCGCCGGCGCCAAAGGAAAACGCTCGGCATTGCCTCACTCACGCGTGATGATTCATCAGCCAATGGGTGGTGCACAGGGACAGGCTTCCGATATTGAAATTACTGCACGCGAGATTCTCAAAATTAAAAAAGAACTCTATACCATTATTGCAGAACACACTGGCAAATCAATGAAACAGATTGAAAAAGATTCCGACCGCGATTACTGGATGACCTCGGAAGAAGCAGTGAAATATGGTATGATTGACGAAATTCTTGAAAGAGAAAAGAAAAAATAATGGCAACAAAAGAAAAAATGGATAAGTGTTCATTTTGTGGCCGCGAAAAAAAGGAAGTTAACCTTTTAATTGCCGGAATTGACGGGCACATCTGCGACCGTTGTGCCGACCAGGCGTTCTCCATCATTCAGGAAGAGGTTAAGCAGGAAAGCAAATTCAACCTTGACGGAGTACAGCTAATGAAACCCCGGCAAATCAAGGAATTTGTCGACCAGTATGTGATTGGTCAGGATGAAGCGAAAAAGATAATTTCGGTAGCGGTTTACAATCACTATAAACGGCTTACCCAGCAAATGGACAACGACGATACCGAAATTGAAAAATCGAACATTATTTTGGTAGGTGAAACCGGAACAGGGAAAACCCTGCTGGCCCGCACAATCGCCAAAATGTTGCATGTTCCGTTTACAATCGTCGATGCTACTGTTTTAACCGAAGCCGGTTACGTAGGCGAAGACATTGAAAG
>CAYUBV010000365.1:0-2758 GCA_964443035.1 uncultured Tangfeifania sp. | reverse complement strand
TTTTTTATTTGCTTCAGCACAAAAGATTTGTAATTTTGCGCCGTTCTTAGTATAAAAAGCTCTTATTTAAAATATCGGAAATGAGTGAATTGGAAGGCCAAAAAAAATTAAAGGCCAAAGAAAAAAGAAACAACATAATCGTTATCGTTCTAACGGTAATACTTGTGGCATTAGGAGTTCTCTATTTTATGCAAAACAGGGAACATCGTTCTATTTTGAATGAATTAAATACTGAAAAAGATTCCATTCGACTGGAATTAAACCGATTGGCCGAAAGTTACGATTCTCTTGAAACTGAAAACGATACAATAAACGAACAACTGTTTGTTGCCCAAACCAAGGTGAAAGATTTAATGCTTGAAGTTGAACAAACAAAAAAAGTAAGCCTCGGAAAAATCAATGCATACCAGCAACAGGTAAGCACATTACGAGGTATTATGCGCGATTTTGTGGTTCAGATAGATTCACTTAACCAGCGGAACGAGGAGTTAATGGCCGAAAACCGCGAAGTAAAAGAACAGTTCAAGCGGTCGGAATCTGAAAAACAGCAGTTAAGCAAAGATAACGAGGAGCTCGAACAAAACATGCAGCGGGCATCGCGATTGCAGGTTCGTAACCTGATTATAGAACCGCTGAATGTACGCAGTAAGGAAACAAGGTTTGCAAAGAGGACAGAAAAAATTCGCATTTACTTTATTTTAAGCGAAAATGTGTCTGCAAAAAGAGGCCCGAAAAACATTTATGCACGGATTATGCGCCCCGACCAACTGCTGATGCTTAAATCTGAGGATAATACATTTAAGTTTGAAGACCTTGAAATTCAGTACTCTGCCATGCGCGAAGTAGTTTACGAAGGACACGACCTGCCGGTGGCTATTTTCTGGGACAACACCGGTGAGGGTGATTTAATGCCCGGGGAGTATACCGTCGACCTTTTTGCCGACGGCTTTAACATTGGCAACACCACATTTACACTCAGGTAAATAAATCAGGCGTGCATAAATACCGGGCTGGTAACATTTGCCAGTTCAAGTAGTTTGTCTGTTTCCTCACCCGAAATGGATTCGTATTCATTCATAAACTCCAGCGCTTTCAGAAAAAGTGTGTTTTTGCCAGGCGGAACTGCTGCTGTTACATTTTTTGACAGCGTAAATTTCAGCGCCATCTTCATGATGTCTTCTTCCAGAATGGGACGGTACCATACATTCTTGTAAAGCTTTTGTTCGCCATCCTTCAGGCGGGTCAGTGCCATCGATTTCAGCGCCAGAATACCCATTCCGCGTTTTTCGGCTTCGGCAAAAACCTGCGGCCCAAAATCGCCGGCATGCCAGCAGGCAAAGTTTACGGGAAACAGCACCGAATCGAAATCGTAATTATTCATTGCTAAAAACGCAGCTTCCACTGAGTGTGCCGAAAATCCGAGGTGCTTTACTTTTCCGTCTCTTTTCGCTTTTACAAAAGTTTCCATGGCACCTCCCGGGGCAAAAATCTTTTCTGTTTCCTCTACAGAGGTGATTGCATGAAGCTGGTATAAATCAAAATAATCGGTTCGCAATTTACGCAGCGAATCTTCAAGGTTTTTTTGGGCCCCGGCAGCAGTTCGCTCGTGCGATTTACAGGCCAGGAAACAGTTTTTGCGATAGGGTTCGAGTGCAGGACCGAGCCGCTCTTCGGCATTGCCGTAATTAGGCGCCACATCGTAATAATTTACTCCCAGCTCGTAAGATTTGGCCACCAGTTCGTTGGCAAAATCCTGCGGATTGTCGTTCAGCATAATTCCGCCAAACCCAATCACCGATAATTTTTCACCGGTTTTGCCCAGCAAGCGTTTGGGAATTTGGTAATCAGCAGAAAAGTTGTTCCCAAAGCTGCGTATTGCAGGAATAGTAAGTGCCAGACTGCCCAGGGCGCTGTTACGGATAAAATTTCTTCGTTTCATATTATTTGATTTTGTTGGTTTCGACTAAATTAATAAAAATATGCATGCTCAGGAAAAAGTAAAAAAAAATCTCTGCCGCTTTTTTCGATAAAATCTTTTTGAAAATAAATATTCCTGTTTACGACCGAGAGCAGGATTTGTTTTAATTGAATTTCTGCCGGACAGATATAAATCCTTAAATTCGCAGCTATTAAATCAATGGATATGAATTTTCAGGAATTGATTCACCAGCGGCAAAGTGTGCGAAAATACCGGGATAAACCGGTAGAAAAAGAAAAGATTGAAAAACTGATAGAATCGGTTCACCTGGCACCGTCAGCCTGTAATTCACAACCCTGGAGACTGGTTATTGTGGATGAACCGGAATTGAAAAACAAAGTGGCCAAAGCTACTTTTAACAAGGCCATTTCGTTTAACAAATTTGCTGCTGAAGCACCGGTAATTGCAGTTTTGGTGATTGAAAAAGCCAAACCGATTGCCCAAATTGGCGGGCTGATAAAAAACCAGGAATACCCGGAATACGACATTGGCATAGCCGCAGCCCATTTTTGTTTGCAGGCGGCTGAACTTGGACTTGGAACCTGCATGATGGGCTGGTTCAATGAGAAAAAACTCCAAAAACTGCTGAATATTCCCAAAAAACGAAAAATAGGATTGGTAATTACACTGGGTTATCCGCCGGAGGATTACAAACTGCGAAAAAAAATCCGCAAACCTGTGGAAAAGATTTGCGGATTCAATACATACTGAAATATTAATCGACCAGAATAGTGCTAACAAATCTTAAGTCTAACGTGGTATTTTAGTTTAATTGGTTAT
>CAYUBV010000364.1:0-2761 GCA_964443035.1 uncultured Tangfeifania sp. | reverse complement strand
ACCGCTTCCATATTTTCTATCGGGATTATTTTATCGCCTTTATATTTTAGCAAAAGATTGGCAACTGCCAGTGTATCTTTTTCGCAGTATTTTATAATCCGTTCCAGGTTATTTTCTTCCCAGTAAATTTTAGCAACCTGGCTGCCGTCGATGTCGTCTTTTGGAGTGGGAATATTAAAAAGTTCGCACAGCAGCGACAACGAGGTGTAATGTTTGTAATCGCCAAATTTCCAAAGCTGAAGCGTGTCAATCAACCGGTCTTTTAGCTCCCAGGGTTTGGCTCCTGCAATGTCCAGTATTTTGGGCAGGTTCAGGTTGTTTACCAGTGCCCGGCGCGATATGTACGGAAAATCGAATTCCTGTCCGTTGTGTGCGCAGAGCCTTCTTTTTCCGGCACGCGAAAATGCGTCCCAGGCATTAAAAAAGTTATGGATCAGTACTTTCTCATTATCATCGGCAAAAGATTTTACCCTGAAAAAAAATTCTCCTTTTTTCTGAAAAACATAACCGGCTGAAATGCAAATAATCCGTCCGAATTCGGCATAAATTCCTGCCCGGTCGTAAAGTACTTCCGCAGGTTCGTCGCTGGTTATCTGGAACCTCATTTTGTTTTCCCAGAGTTGCTGCCATTTCTCGTTCAGTTCACTGTATTCCGGGGCAAGCGGCGCGGTTTCTATATCCAGAAACAAAACTTCTTCGATGTTCAGATTTTTCAACATTTAATTGGCTTTTAAAGTGTGGTTAATATGGTTTGTCAGAATATTGATGGCTACCTGGTTCATTCCTCCCTGCGGAATAATAATGTCGGCAAACCGTTTGGTAGGTTCAATAAACTGGAGGTGACTGGGGCGTACCGTTTTTTCATAACGGTCGAGTACCTGATCTACGTTTCGTCCGCGTTCGTTAATATCGCGCCGTATTACCCGTGAGAGCCGTACATCGGAGTCGCAATCCACAAAAACCTTAATGTCCATCAGATCGCGCAGGGCTTTGTTGGTGAGGCATAAAATTCCTTCCACAATTATCACTTCTTTTGGTGCCACCTGCCGGGTTTCTCCCATCCGCGAGCAGGTAATAAAAGAATAAACCGGTTCGTTAACAGGTATTCCGTTTTGCAATTTCTCAATATGGTCAATCATCAATTCAAACTCCACTGAATCGGGATGGTCGAAGTTTTTTTTCCTCCTTTCTTCCAGGCTTAAATGGCTGTTGTCGAAATAATAGGAATCTTGTGAAAGGATGGCAACCTCATCTTCCAGAAAATGCCCGGCTATTTTTCGCACAACCGTAGTTTTTCCCGAGCCGGTGCCGCCGGCAACGCCAATTACAAGCATTTTTCTTTTTAGTTAATTGTTAAAACTCAACGAATAAAAAGCAATCGTTTATGCAACTGCTAATAAAACACTAATTTTGTTTCCAGAAAAATCTAAGATACAAAAATTCGAAGGGCTATGATTAATCACATTGTGCTTTTTAAACTGAAAGATTACCCGAAAGAGGATAAGGCAAAAATTGCAGAGGAGTTGAAAGCTCTTCTTGAAGGACTGAAAGAAAAAATTGATGAGGTAAAATACCTTGAAGTAGGTACCAATTATGAGCTTGAAGCCAAAAGTTATGATATTGCCCTTATTTCGCATTTCGAATCGCTTGAAGATTTGGATGTTTACCGCGTTCATCCCGAACATTTGAAAGTGGTGGAGCGCATTAAAGAAACAACATCGGAGCGTGCTGCCGTCGATTACAGGTTTTAATTGAATAGTCGAAAATTTTTAATTTATTTTTATGCCCGGTTTATACCCGCTGAAATTTAAGCCCGTTTTTCATGAGAAAATCTGGGGAGGAAATCGTTTAAAGAGTGTGCTGAACAAAGATTTTGGCGATTTGCCCAATTGCGGCGAGAGCTGGGAGTTGTCTTCTGTGGAAGGACATGTTTCAGAAGTAGCAAATGGATTTTTGCAGGGAAACAACCTGCAGGAACTGATTGAAGTTTACATGGGCGAGCTGGTGGGCGATAAAGTCTACAAAAAGTTTGGGGTTGAATTTCCGCTGCTCATCAAATTCATCGATGCCAACGACGATCTTTCCATCCAGGTGCATCCCAACGACGAACTGTCGAAAAAGCGGCACAACGCCTACGGAAAAACCGAAATGTGGTATGTTGTAGATGCCGAAGAGGGAGCCCTTATCAACTCAGGATTTAACCAGCCGGTAACACGCAAAAAATACCTGGAATACCTCGAATCAGGGAAGCTGATTGATTTATTGCACTACGACGAAGCCAAACCCGGCGATGTGTTCTTTATTCCCGCCGGCCGGGTACACGCAATTTGTAAAGGAGTGCTGATAGCCGAAATTCAGCAAACATCGGATGTTACCTACCGGATTTACGATTACAACCGGACAGACAGCGAAGGCAAAAAACGCGAATTGCATACCGACCTGGCGCTCGATGCCATCGACTTTTCCTACCAGGAGGAATACAAAACAAAGTACAAAACGGAAAAGAATAAATCTTCAGAAATTGTTAGTTGTGAATATTTCACTACCAACATTCTTGAATTTTCCAAAAAGCTTGAAAAAGATTACTATCAGCTCGATTCATTTATTATTTATATGAATCTGGATGGCCGTTTCAATATTGAATACGAAAACGGAACTGTGGAGGTAAACAAAGGTGAAACTGTTTTGATTCCCGCAAGCCTCGGGCCGCTCAGGCTGGAACCGGTTACAAAAGATGTAAAACTTTTGGAAGTGTACATCA
>CAYUBV010000363.1:0-2767 GCA_964443035.1 uncultured Tangfeifania sp. | reverse complement strand
TCCAACTCAATGTGTATTTTCTGTTTCATTGTTCTTCGTTATCAAATTGCGTATTTATTTTCGCCAATTCTCTTGCTTTATGCAGTTTATCGGCAAACCATTGTTTATCGGGTAGTTCAGTAAGGTATTGGGCTACTTTTATATCGGGTTCGTTCAGCATCAATAGCTCTATGTGCTCGGAATTGCCTTCGCTACACAAGAGTAAACCAATAGGTTTTTCTTCGCCTGCTTGCATTTCGTATTTTTCGAGCCATCGCAGATACAATTCCATTTGACTTTTGTAAGCTGGTTTAAACTTTCCCATTTTTAAGTCAATGGCTATCAGCCTTTTTAGTTTACGGTGGTAAAACAACAAATCCAGGTGATAATCTTCACCATCTACCGGGATGCGTTTTTGCCTTTCTAAAAAAGCAAAGCCATTGCCCAGTTCCATTATAAACTTTTCAATTCCATTGATTAATGCGTTTTCTAAATCGCTTTCCTTATAAAACTGAGGCAGATTCAAAAAATCAAGTATGTATGTGTTTTTAAACACCAAATCGGGATGCGTATTGTTTTGGTTCTTTAGATTTTGAAGTCGTTTTTTTATTTCTATTACAGGTAGTTTTGCCAGTGCCGTTCGTTCATACAGCATTTTGTCCACTTGTTCCCTAAGTTCTCTTACGCCCCATTGGCTTTGAGCCGACAACAGCATATAGTATTCTCTTTTTAGGTCATCTGAAATTGTAGCTAATTCAATCAAATGACTCCAACTCAATTTTTGCGACAGTGTCGCAATATTTAATTTATCCACTGTATTGGCCACTTTACACATTCGTGTTAATGCCGAGTAGCTATATCCTTTGCCGTATTTTTTGCTTAATTGTTGCGACAGTGTCGCAAGTATTTTGGCACCATATTCTAAGCGATTATTTTCTTTTAAGTTTTCATTGATGAATTGTCCTATGCTCCAATAAAGTAAAGTGGTTTCTGCATTTAAAAATACAGCTGCTTTTTGTCTGGAACGCTCAATTAATTGAACGATACCGGGAAACAATTCGTTAGTAAAATCAACAATAAGTTCTTTACTGCTCATAATGATACTTCTTTGTAATTGTTCATAATCGTTTGAGCCAATAAAGTGGCTTCTTCGTTCAATCCTTCCAATTCAATGTGTATTTCGTGCAGGCGTTCTTCGTAGTCTAAGTCTTCGGCTTCGCTCAGACTGACACCTACATAACGGCCTGGAGATAAACTCCAGTCTTTTGCTTCAATTTCTGCCTGGGTTACTACTTTGCACAGTCCTTCCACATCGGTATAAACACCTTCGGGGAAACGGCTGGTGAGCCAATGGGCCTGTTTGTAAAAATATTCGGTTTCATGCAGCAGCCCGGGTTCTTCCTCATTGGGGTTGCCGCTGAGTTGCTGTTGCAGGGCTTTAAGAGACGCAATCAATTGCGTCTGTACATTTAATTCTTTCCAGTCTTTATTTTTGTTGAGTTGTAATTCTTTGGTGGCTTTAGCAATGGCATCAAAAAATTCTTTAATCAATTTGTCCTGTGGTTTTCGAATGGCTTTGCATTGGTGTGCAATGTTTTCCAAAACAGAACTATCAGGAGTCGCATTTTTTGCATCTTTCATCAAGGTGTTTTGCAGGAGCTTCACATTTTCAGCTTCTTCCAGTTTTAATGCTTCAACAAAAACTGTTGCTTCCTCATTTTCTTTTGCAAGCTTCGATGCAAAATCAATAATTGTTTTGTGCGTTTTAGTAAAATGTTGTTGAAGTTCTTCGGTTACTTTTGCTGTTTCTTTAGCAAAGCCGGCCGATGTTTCAAGGTACTGCTGAACAGTTTCGGTAAATTTTGCACTGTTGCCGCGGTAAAGGTTTACTACACAAATCAGGTTCTGCAACTGTTCGGAGCTAAAGTCATTAACCTTTGAAGTTACTTTTCTGTAAATCTTCCTGGCATCCAACATCAACACCGTGTTTTTTGTCCTCACCCCCGGCCCCTCTCCAAGTGGAGAGGGGGGATTGGCTATGGCGGCAATTTCTTTCAGGACTTGTTCTGTATTTAATAGAACTTGTTCATTGGTAAATCGGATAATGCGAATGCCATATTCATTGATGATTTTTGTTCGTTCAGCATCGTATTCCTTTTGTTCTTTCTGCGAATGGTAGCCTCCGTCTATTTCTAATCCTAATTTAGCTTCTGCACAATAAAAGTCAAGAACAAATCCCACTTTAAGAGGATGTTGTCTTCTAAATTTTAAATTATTAAGTTGTCTGTTTCTCAATAACTGCCAGAGTAATTCTTCTGCTTCAGTTTGATTTCTTCTTAGCTCACGAGCATTTTCCAATAACTGTTTAGGTAACTGATGCTCAACTGTTACGATTGGGACGTTCCCCTCTCCTTTTGGAGAGGGGCCAGGGGTGAGGAGCTCTTTCCCACGGTCAAAAAACCAAAGCGTACACGGCAACGACCGGGTATAGAAAAAGTTATTGCCAATGGCCATCATTACATCTACCGCACCTGTTTTTACGAGTTTTTCCCGAATTGTTTTTTCGCTGTGCCCGGCATCGCTGGCAGACGAAGCCATTACAAAACCTGCACGCCCTCCCTGCGTATTAGCTGCATGTGGTTTCAAATAAGAATAGAAATACTGAATCCAAAGATAGTTGGCATTATCGTTTTTGGGCAATCCAAAAGGCAACCGCAGATCTATTTTAACCGCATCTTTGGCTTTGTCCACACCATCTACATTAAATGGCGGGTTTGCCATTACCCTG
>CAYUBV010000362.1:0-2792 GCA_964443035.1 uncultured Tangfeifania sp. | reverse complement strand
TATCTCGAAAATCAGGACATGTGGCGGCTGTCGGGAATTTACCGCGATGTAAAACTGTATGCCCAGTCCAAAACGTTTATTCATGATTTTTATGTTGCAACCGGTTTGGATGAAAATTACGAAGATGCTAACCTGGAAATTGAAGCCGACATTCAAAATAATAACCCGGAATCTTTAATTATTTCTGTGGAAGGTGACGTACTGGATGAAAATGGAAATTCAATTTTAAACAACGGCATGCAACCAATGAATGCGCGGATTGATGGTAATTCCAGCAAGAAATTAATGCTTTCGTCTCTGGTCGGGAATCCCCAAAAGTGGTCGGCCGAGTTTCCGAATTTGTACACGTTGCTCATTCAACTTAAAAATGAAAACGGGGAAACCATCGAAGCTTTCACTCATAAAATCGGTTTTCGCGAAGTAGAATACAAAAATCACATTTTAACGGTGAACGGAGTTCCGGTAAAACTGAACGGGGTGAACAGTCACATGCACCACCCCGACCATGGTCAGGCGGTTCCGCTGGAAACGTTGAAAGAAGATTTGCTGATTATGAAACGCTTCAACATCAATTGTGTGCGCACCTCCCACTATCCGCCAACGCCGGAGTACATTGAGATGGCCGATGAACTGGGTATGTATGTTATTGATGAAGTGGGCGATGAAGCACATGCAAATACGCAGCTTTCGGATGATCCGGCATGGACGGAAATGTACAAAGACCGCAGCCGCAAGTTGGTTTACCGCGACCGGAACCATCCGTCCATAATTGTGTGGAGCGCCGGAAACGAGTCGGGAAGTGGCGAAAATATTAAGGCGGTGATTGAAACCGGGAAAGAAATCGACCCCAGCCGGCCGGCCTGGATGTACGGCGGCAATCGGTTTTTCATTCCTTTTGAAGATTTGGTGGGCCCACGTTACTGGGTGCCCATCGATTATAAAAACCTGGCTGAAGGAAAGGTGTTGCCCAAAGAAGACAATCGCGCTTCGTTTATGGATGAATACCTCGCTGCCACCGGAAACGGACTGGGCGGAATGGATGAATACTGGGAACTGATTTGGAAATATCCCCGTTTATCGGGCGGCGCAATCTGGGACTGGATCAGCCCGGGAATACACACGCCACGCTGGATTTTACCCGACCTTTCACCGGCAGAAAATCACGGACAAATTATGGGACGCCCATTTTTTACAGATGGCAAAAACGGCCGGGGACTTGAATTCACAGGACACGACGACTGGGTAGAGTTTTACCGAGATCCGAGCCTCGATATTACCGGCAACGAAATTTCTATTGGGTTTTGGCTGAAGCCGTTTGAAATTCCGCAGCCCAATGAGTTTCTCATGAAAGGAAAGTATCAGTACGGAATTCGAATGGAAAACCCCGAAACGCTGGAGTTTTATATCCATTCAGGCGAGCGGATTTCTGCCAAAGCAAAAGTGGGAGCTGATTTTTACGGAAACTGGCACCACATTGCAGGAATTTACGACGGCGAAAAAGTGAAACTTTTTATTGATGATGAACTGGTTGCTGAAACTGAATTCAGCGGAAATATCAGTTCAACACCTTTCCCGGTTTGCATTGGCCGCGAGGCAGAAACCCAGGATCAGGGCGAGCACTCGGGCCGGATGTCGAAGATGATAATTGATGACGTGAAAATTTTTGACCACGCTGTGTCGCTGGCCGAATTGAAATCAAATGTGGAAGATGCGGTGCTGGCGCTCAATTTTGAGAACGATGAAAAAACCGGCGAAGAATTTTACTCAGTGGGGCTGGGAGGAAGAACATACGGAATTATCTGGCCCGAACGCGAGATCCAACCCGAAATTCACCAGATAAAAAAATCGGGTCAGCCAGTTGTTTTTGAGATGGTTGATGCTGAAAATGGAGTGGTAAAAATTACCAATTTCCATCATTTCAAAAATCTGAATGAACTTGCCGGAAGCTGGGAACTTCAGGTAGATGGCGAAGTTGTTCAGCAAGGCGCGCTTAAAATTGATTTACCGGCACAGCAATCCAAAGAATTTTTTGTTCCGTATAAACAGGTTGAAAATCAGGAAGGCGAAAGAGTTTTGCTGGTTTCTTTTGCTTTGAAAGAAAATACCAACTGGGCGGATGCCGGCCATGAAATTGCCTGGGAGCAGTTTGTTTTGCCAAAAGTTGAGATTGTGATTGAGCCGGTGAAAACCTCCGGGACTCTTGGGATTGCTGAAACTGCTGACCGAATAACTGTTTCAGGAGATAATTATAGTTACACAATCGATAAAAGTACCGGGAAATTTATTTCGCTGATGTATAATGAAACCGAATATCTGGAGCAGGGGCCTGAGTTTATGGTTTGGCGCGCGCCCATTGCCAACGACATTGATCCGTGGGGCAGCTACATGTTTGAAGAAGGGAAAATGACGCCCGGATACGGACGAAGCATCGATAATCAACTCAGAGTTTTGGGAATGCGCGATTTGAACGTTCAGGTGGATGAAATTCAAACCAAAGAAGAAAAGGGGAATGTGGTGATTGAAATGAAGGCCTGGTCCAATTCATCGCTTCCGGCCAGCCGGCGAATGCAGTGGGGCGGCAATTTTTCGGCTTTCGAACGGAATGAAACCTGGACGATTTCACCGGATGGAATAATTGAGTTGGAGCAGGAAATCATTCCGCACGGTCCCATGCCCGACATGTTGCAAAAAGCCGGTCTGCAATTTCAACTGCCAAAAGAATTCAGCAACGTGGAGTGGTATGGCCGCGGCCCGTTTGAAACCTATCCCGACCGCAAAACCGGTGCAAAAGT
>CAYUBV010000361.1:0-2794 GCA_964443035.1 uncultured Tangfeifania sp. | reverse complement strand
TCCAGTCTTTCATCCGCATGGGAATTTGCCGCGCAGCCTGATTTTCAGCATAATCGAGATACATGGTTACAACACGGTTAAGTTCGCCAATTTCTTTTTGATTCAGGTAATTTTTTGCCACAGAAACATCCGATTTCAAAATTTTCCCTTTCGGTGAATTTTTCCAGGTTGTCAATCCCATATTTGGCAAATTAGCTTTTGCTCTCGATGAAATAATTTCAGCAGCAGTTTGACCCGTAATCGCCCAGTGCAATTTATTTTGAACGGTTTTATAAAATGTTTGGGTTATTTCAGCATTCTGTTGATAATTAATGCTGCATTCTGCATAAATATCTGTAATCTTCTGATAAAACCTTCGCTCACTCGCCCTGATTTCCCGAATCCGTTCGAGCAATTCATCGAAGTAATCTTTACCGAAAAGTTTTTTTCCTTGTTTCAGCCGTTCATCATCGAGTACAAAACCTTTAATGATAAACTCTTTCAGGGTTTTTGTTGCCCAAATTCTAAACTGTGTCGCCTGATATGAATTAACGCGGTATCCAACTGAAATTATAGCATCAAGATTATAATATTCCAATTCCCTGCTTACTTCCCGTCTCGCTTCATTTTGAACTGTTCGGATTTTCCGAACAGTTGCATCCTTTTCCAATTCACTACTATTGTATATGTTTGAAAGATGTTCGCTTATAGTTGATTTTACAACCCCAAACAATTCTCCCATTGCCCGCTGGGTAAGCCAAACAGTTTCATCCTGAAGGAATACTTCTATTTTAATATCTCCCTGAGGTGTTGAGTATAATATAATTTCGGAGTTGGACATTGTAGTTTTAGTTCACAATTTACCTTGAAAAATGCAAAAGAACAAAATAAAACTCCTCAAAAATTACAAGCTAAATTTCCGGCGCGTTTTCCAGCAAATATTTTTCAGCCTCCACATTCCATAACCCTTTGGTTTTGCCCACCAGCTTTGCCAGCTCGGCATAAAACGGATCGGCTTTTCCTTTTTCCTCAAAATCGGAAATGGCAGTAAGCGGCAAATTTTTATGCGTGTAAATCAGTTTTTTTCCGCCCGGGATGTTCGGAAGATCGAGGGTGGTTTCAGCAACGGCATTTAATCCGCCAACGTGAGTAATCAGCCCAGCCGGATCGAGGCCTTTGCTCATGCATTCGAGAGCTTCCACCATGTCGTCATTATTTCCGCCCGACGTTCCAACAATGTGCGTGTATGCATAATGTACATTGTAAAAATTCAGTTTGGCAGAAAAATCCGGGTCGGAAGGTCCTGCAAAAAAGTTGAGGCAGCCGTCGTGTGCAAGAATAGCATCGCCCTGTTCCACAACCGGTGTAACCGGTGCAAAAACAAACACATCGTCGTATCCGCCGTCTGAGATTTCTTTTAGTCTTACCACCGGATTATCCACATTTCCGGTGTTCAGGTAAACAAGTTCAATGCCTTTTTCTTTGGCCCATTCAACAGGAAAAATTTCAGCAGCCCGGTTGAGGCGGTCCTGTGCAATGTCAGTCACAACCAGCAACGATGGTTTTCTGTCTTCGCGGCTCACAACATAATTAATTGCCGCCAGCCCCATCGGACCAACGCCGGCCAAAATAGCCATTTTACCATCATCTTTTATTTCCATCTGATGCACATACGAACCTGGTTTGGTATGGTAGTTGGCATGCATGGCGCCAATAACGCAACTCAGCGGTTCGGCCAGCGATGCCGGATAATAACCGGGGCCGTCGTAGGCCAGCAGGCAATCTTGCTCCAGCACATCTTTCGGGATGATAACATACGTAGCATCACCGCCAATGTTAGAGTAGGAATAACCCGGAGCGCTTAAAATACCCATGGGGCCATCTTTGTAATAAATAGCCGGCTGGATGGAATACTTCTGACCCGGTTTAAACTTATGTTGCCATTTGGCGCCCACTTCCACAATCTCACCGGCAAACTCATGGCCGATAATGACCGGACTTTCATCCACATTATTGGGCACCCGCTTATGATCCGGCCCCTGCCTGGCTGCTTTGTAACTCGACATACAAATGCTGTCGGAAACTACTTTTGCCAGTATTTCATCGTTTTTTATCTGTGGAAGCTCAAACTCTTCGAGCCGTAAATCTTCTTTTCCGTATAATCGAACTGCTTTAGTAAGGGCCCCTCCTGACCTCCCCAAAGGGGAGGGAAAAGACGAAGGTGACTGAGTATTATTTGTTTTTTTCATTTCTATTTGTTTTAATTATTTCAGTATTTTCTTGTTCCCTCTCCTCCGGAGAGGGTTAGGGAGAGGCTTCTATTTCAACATATTCTGTCCTCCGGTTACAGGAACTGCCTGCCCGGTTTCGTAATGCTGGTCGATGACATAAAAAATGGCTTTTGCAACATCTTCGGCAGTGCATCCGCGGCGGGCAGGAACCTGTGCTTCGTAAAACGCTTTTACATCGGCAATGGTTTTTGCGCCTGGTACTTTTCCAGCATTCAAATACTGCACAAACAGACCGTTGTCGGGATCGCTCCACAGCGGGCCGTCAAAAAAGTTGCCCGGACAAATGGAGTTAACTTTTATATTGAAGGGCATCAGTTCCAGTGCAAATGACTGGGTGAGTCCGATTCCTCCAAACTTCCCTCCGGCATATGCAAAATTCTTGTTGCTGCCTTTCAACCCGGATTTTGAGTTGATTTGAATGATGTCCATATAATGATCGGGCCGGACCAAATGCTGCAGTTTCATAACCGGCTTGGCATATTTCGCACACAGAAAATAGCCGGTGTAGTTTACTTTTGTCATCA
>CAYUBV010000360.1:0-2796 GCA_964443035.1 uncultured Tangfeifania sp. | reverse complement strand
ACAAATCTATCATAAAAATAAAAGATAACAGAATTTAGGATTGAATGAATATCAAAATTTTTACCACTTTTGCACCGTCAAATCGAATTTAAGATGAAACAAAAATATATTGAACTTTTAAAGACACTTATTTCAACGCCATCTTTCAGCAAAGAAGAGGCCGGGGCTGCCGGTGTAATCCGGCAATTCCTTAAAGATGAAAACATTCCTTTTCACACAAAACAAAACAATACCTGGGCGTTCAACAAAAATTTTGAAAAGAACAAGCCCACCCTGATGCTGAATTCGCACATCGATACCGTGCGGCCGGCAAAAGGTTATAAACTCGATCCGTTTTTACCTGTTGAAAGCGGTGACATGCTGTATGGTTTGGGGAGCAATGATGCCGGCGGGCCGCTGGTTTCGCTGCTGGCCGTTTTTATGCACTTTTACGATCGGACCGATCTTTCATGGAACCTGGTTTTTGCTGCCACTGCCGAAGAAGAAATTTCGGGAAGGCACGGGCTGGAAATTGTGCTGCCCGAGATTGCGCCGGTGAGCTTTGCCATTGTTGGTGAACCCACCCGGATGGAACTGGCGGTGGCAGAAAAAGGATTGCTGGTACTCGATTGTTATGCACATGGAAAGTCGGGGCACGCTGCACGAGAGGAAGGTAAAAATGCCATTTACAAAGCATTGGAAGACATTCAGAAACTGCAAAATTTCCGGTTTGAAAATGTTTCTGAAATACTGGGTGAAGTAAAAATCAGCGTCACCCAGATTGAAGCCGGCACCCAGCACAATGTTGTTCCCGATGTGTGCCATTTTGTGTGTGATGTTCGCACCAACGAGCATTATCCCAACAAAAAAGCTGCAAAAATTATTAAAGAATTGGTTGATTCAGAGGTAAAACCGCGCTCGTTCCGGCTCAATTCGTCGGGGGTAAGTATTTACCATCCATTTGTGCAGAAGGCCAAAAAGATGGGAATAAAAATTTACGGCTCACCAACAACATCCGACCAGGCCATAATTTCATTCCCGTCGGTAAAAATGGGACCGGGAGATTCGGCACGGTCGCATTCGGCCGATGAATTTATTTTGCAAAGCGAAATTTTTACCGGCATCGATTTATACATCGAACTGCTTGAAGGACTTAGAATTTAAAGAAAAAATCAGTCGCAGAAAACAGTCAAAAGATTAATGTAGGCAGTTGGCAAAACGCAATAGGCAATAGGCAAACGTACAGTTGGCAATCAATTTAACAATTTTACAATTTTACAATTTAGCAATTTAGCAATTTCACAATATGTCTCAGCCAAATAATCCGCTTCATGGAAAAACACTGGAGGCCCTTCTGGTTTACCTTGTAAGCTTTTACGGCTGGGAGGAACTGGGAAAGCGTATCCCGATAAACTGTTTCCGGAAAGACCCGAGCATAAAATCGAGCCTGAAATTTTTGCGCCGTACTCCGTGGGGCCGAAAAAAAGTGGAAGAACTTTACCTGGAAACAATTCAATAGCCGATAAATGCAGCAAATTCTGAAAAATTTGAGAAAAAAAATCCGCCGTTAACGTTAACGGTAAAGATAAATTATTAGATTTGTATTCAAAAATTCATCTAAATCAAACAAAGTATGATTCTTGGATTATTGAAGGAACAAAGCAATGAAAACCGCGTGGCTTTGCTCCCGGAAACCGTTCAGAACCTGACTGACCTGAAAGTAGAGGTTTTGGTGGAAAAAAATGCCGGGGAAAAAGCATTTGCCACCGACGAAGATTATCTAAACGCCGGGGCAAAAGTGGTAACCCGCGAAAAACTGTTCGGGCAGGCAGAAGTTCTGCTGCAAATTCAATCACCGGCTGAAAAAGATGTGCAAAACATCCGGAAAGACCAGGTTTGGATCAGCGCATTTAACCCGCTTTGGGATACAAAACTGGTGAAAACCTTCCTGGAAAAAGGTTTAACCACATTCAGCCTCGATTCCATTCCGCGCATAACACGTGCCCAGGCAATGGACATTTTATCGTCGATGGCCACTGTGGCCGGATACAAAGCAGTGCTTGATGCAGGACTGAAACTACCCACATTTTTCCCGATGTTTATGACGGCTGCCGGCACAATCCGACCGGCCAATGTGCTGATTCTCGGAGCAGGGGTTGCAGGCTTGCAGGCAGTTGCCACAGGCCGCAAACTGGGTGCACAGGTTTATGTATTCGATGTGCGCTCTGCTGTAAAAGAAGAAGTAATGAGTTTGGGCGGCAGGTTTGTGGAAGTGGAAGGCGCTACCGAAGACAAGGAAGCGGGAGGTTATGCGGTAGAACAGACTGAAGAATACAGGAAAAAACAGCAGGAAGCCATTAATAATCATGCAGCCAAAGCAAATGTAATTATCTGCACTGCACAGATTCCCGGCAAAAAAGCTCCGCTGCTTATTTCGAAAGAAACAGTGGAAACCATGAAGCCCGGCTCAGTAATTATTGACCTGGCTGCTTCAACCGGCGGCAACTGCGAAATCACGGAAAACGACAAAACCATCGAACACAAAGGTGTGACAATTGTCGGGCAATCAAACTACCCTTCGCAAATGCCGGTGGATGCCAGCCGCATGTTTGGCAAAAACGTATTTAATTTCCTGAAGCTGATTATCGGTGAAGAAGGAGCTTTGAACCTCAATTTTGAAGACGAAATTGTAAAAGGAACCTGTATTACCAACAACGGCGAGATTTACAACGAACGCGTAAAATCAGTAATCGAAAACAACTAAAAAACCAGATATGGAACAAGTATTGACTTTTTTCCTGGAAAACAAAGAATCCA
>CAYUBV010000359.1:0-2841 GCA_964443035.1 uncultured Tangfeifania sp. | reverse complement strand
GCCCGTGAGGTGCATGATTTTGCCTGGTTTGCCGATAAACGGTTTAATGTAATGACAGGAAAAATAATCCTTCCCGGCTCCGGAAGGGAGGTAACTACCCGGGTGATGTTTACCAACAGGCAGTCCAACCTCTGGAAGGATGCCCTGGATTATGTGAATGAGGCTATAATATGGGCTTCAAATAAGACAGGGGATTATCCCTATAATAGTTTTACGGCAGTTCAGAGTGCCCTTAGCGCCGGTTATGGAATGGAATACCCGGGAATTACGGTAATTGGTATAGCTGAAGATGCTTACTCGCTTGATGAAGTGCTGTCGCACGAAATTTTCCATAACTGGTTTTACGGGGCCCTGGCATCCAATGAAAGGGAATACCCGTTTATGGACGAAGGGATAACGAGCGCTTATACAGCACGGTATATGAATGAAAAATACCCGCTGAAAAAGCTGTGGCAGGTTTATTTTAAAGACTGGCAGCTGGCCCGCTTTTTAAATATTGACCGCTTACCCGTGGAGAGGATGCAGGAAATTGAATGGCTGGTACAGGCCCGCAGTAACCTCGAACAGCCGCTTAACCTTCCGGCAACAGAATACAGTGATATAAATTATGGCATTATGCTTTATAATAAAGCCGCTATAGCCTTTAACTATCTGCGGGCTTATCTCGGGGATTCACTTTTTGATGCTGCCATGCACGAATATTACCATAACTGGATCTTCAGGCATCCCGGACCGGATGATTTGCACACTGAATTTGAAAATTTAACAGGCAGAGATTTAACCTGGTTTTTTGATGATTTAATCGGAACTACCGCTCGTCTGGACTATAAAATGGTCCGCGTAAAGGACAGGCAGCTGCTTGTCAGAAATAAAGGCCAACTGGTTTCGCCGCTGGTCATAGCCGGGGTGGACGGGGATTCAATATTTTTTGAAAAATGGGTGGAAGGATTTGATGGGCAGAAATGGATTGAACTGCCCGGGGGTGATTATACAGAAATAAAGATTGATCCCGGACATGAAATGCCTGAAATTAACAGGATAAATAATAATATCCGGAAAAAAGGAGCTTTTCCCAGAACTGATCCCGTACAAACACAGCTGCTGCTGACCGTTGATGATCCCGAAAAACACACACTTATGTATCTGCCGGCAATAAACTGGAACAGGGAAAACGGGTTTATGGCTGGTATGGCATTACATAACGGTTTTATCATTCCAAAACCGGTGGAATATTTTGTTATGCCGTTTTATGCATTCGGCAATAATGATCTGGCAGGTCTTGGCAGGATAAAATTCAATATTACACCATATGATAAATTTATCAGGCTGGCAACATTTAGCCTGGAAGGAACACAATTCGGCGCACCGGGCAATCAAAACTACCGGAAAGTGAAAACCGGTGCTGACCTGTATTTAAAGAACCGGAACATGAGTAAGCCCTTTACCCAAAAAGTATCCGGTAATTATATCGCTGCAAGCAGCCTGTACCAGATTGACCTCCAGGAGAAGGCCGGAATGAATTCTTATTTCCAGTTTGGGTATCAGTTGGAAAAGAAGGGCAACTTCAATCCATATGTCCTGCAGGCAGGTTTTGAATCCGGGAAATCATACCGGAAAACTTCGCTTGAATTAAATTACAAACTGAGTTACTACGGGAAGGATAATGGATTGGATATCCGCTTATTTGCAGGAACCATGCTGAAGGAAGATCCGGAAATATCTTTTTACTCCTTTTCCCCGGCAGGAAGAAGTGGCCGCGAATCATATCTTTTCGGGGAGACTTATCCCGACCGGTTTGCCGTTTTTCCAGGCAGTTTATTGTCGAGGCAGATGAACCTGTCAGAAGGAGGACTGGTATCACCGGTGAACGATAGCCTGGGTTACAGCCGCTGGCTTGTCTCCCTGTCTTTTACCAGCAGTCTGCCCGGCAAGACCAGCCGCCTGCCGGTGAAACCTTTTGTTAATGTTCTTTTAAACGATAAGGCTTTCGGCGGGGAAAGCGATTCGCCCCTTTTCTTTGAAGCAGGCTTAAAAGCAGGTATCTGGAATACTCTCGAAATATATGTCCCCCTGCTGGTTTCGAAAAATATTGGTTTAGCAGGCGGTTCATTCACAAACAGGATTCGTTTTGTCTTCTCACTCGACTCATTCAGCAGTTTTAAGCTTAATTAAAAAGCTGGTATTTAAAACCTTAAATGTGTGAATCATGTAACTATTTTCAGAAATGATGTAATACTTTTTGCATCATGAATCCGACCTTTGTGTAGTACACTTTATAACTAAATTAAATTTTTTATTATGCCCATATTAACAATCATTCTTGTCATCCTGGTTGCCGGGGTGATACTCTGGCTGGTAAACAGCTTCATTCCCATGCAAAGAACAATTAAAGGAATTCTGAATGCAGTAGTTATTATCATTCTTGTGATCTGGCTGCTGAAAGTGTTTGGAGTGCTGGATGGTTTACAAAACATAAGAATCTAGCAGACCTGTGTGTCGTGTTGTAATAATTTGCATAAAACTGCTCCCGCCGGAAGCGGGAATAAGCATATAAAACTATTTGATTCAAATCTGAAAAAGGGTTCCGGTAAAGAAGCAGCGCTGATCAGATTAGAGCTGCAGAAAGGATAAAGACACATGAGAGAGTCAACATCTAAGGTCGATAAAGAGATAACAAGAAAAGAACTTGCGGAGGTTAAAAAATCTGCAGAGGAGTTCAATGAATTTACTGAGAATATAATCGATACGGTACGTGAACCTTTACTTGCAATTGATAAAGATTTAAAGGTAATAAAAGCCAGCCGTTCATTCTATAAATTTTTCAAAGTAAGCGCCGGCGAA
>CAYUBV010000358.1:0-2844 GCA_964443035.1 uncultured Tangfeifania sp. | reverse complement strand
TTTTTTATGTCAGTTTTTCCAAAAACCCCGGCGCCTTTCTGTGCTTCGTTGCCTGCTCAAACGCGTAAGCAATTTTCAGCAGCGTCGGTTCGCTCCAGGCTTTTCCGAAAAAGGAGATACCAACCGGTAAACCATGCACGAATCCCATGGGCACAGTAACATTCGGGTAACCTGAAATGGCTGCCGGCGACGAGCTGCCCCCGCTAAAATGATCGCCGTTTACCCAGTCGATGGTCCATGCCGGTCCGTTGGTTTGCGCGACAATTGCATCTAAGTTGTGTTCTTCCGTCACAGCGTCGATGCCCTCTTTTCCGGCAAACCGTTTCGAATTTTTCAGTGCTTCCAAATATTCTTCGGTTGTTAAATCACCTTTTTCGGCAGCCTGCTCAAAAATTTCCTGATCGAACCAGGGCATCTCGCGGTCTGCATTATTTTTGTTGAATTCAATAATTTCCTGCATATTGTTCATTGGTGCATTCGGATGTTCTGCCAAATATTTATTCAGGTCGGCTTTAAATTCGTAAAGCAACACCTGGTAGGAGGGACTTCCCCATTTTTGGTTGTGTTCAAACTCAACTTTCTCAATAATTTCTGCGCCATTGCTACGCATCGCCTCAATTGCTTTCTTAAACACCTCGTCTACTTTGGCGTGGAATCCGGTCATTTGGGAAGCAATTCCGATGCGCATTCCTTCCAGTCCGTTTTTTTTCAGAAACTGCGTGTAATCCGAATAGATTTTTCCCTGTTCGAGGTGGGTTTCTGCATCTTCGTTGTCGAATTCAGTCAAAGCCCCCAGCAAGTGAGCCGCATCTTTTACCGTGCGTGCCATTGGTCCGGCTGTGTCCTGGCTGTGGGCAATCGGAATAATCCCTCGCCGGCTCCACATTCCGAGTGTTGGTTTAATTCCAACCACGCCGTTCACGCCCGACGGACAAATAACAGAGCCGTTGGTTTCGGTACCTATTCCGATGGTACATAAATTGGCTGCTACGGCAGCTCCGGTTCCTGAACTGGAGCCACACGGACTGCGGTCGAGAATGTACGGATTGCGCACCTGTCCGCCGCGTCCGCTCCATCCGCTGGAGGAGTTGGTCGACCGGAAATTGGCCCACTCACTCAGGTTGGTTTTTCCGAGCAAAACAGCGCCGGCTTCCCGCAGTTTTCTCACAATAAATGCATCGTCATTTGCAACATGTCCTTCCAGTGCCAGCGAACCGGCCGTGGTTTGCATTTTGTCGCCGGTGTCGATGTTGTCTTTTATCATCATCGGGATTCCGTGCATCGGGCCACGAACTTTTCCGTTTTTCCGCTCCCTGTCCAGTTCCCGGGCAATTTCCAACGCATCCGGATTGAGTTCCATTACAGCTTTTAATTCCGGATCGACCTTTTCGATTCGCTCCAGATAGTTCCGGCAAATATGTTCGGCAGTCAGTTCACCCGATTTCATTCTTTGCTGAAGTTCGTCAATTGTCACTTCATTCAGGTTGAAAGAGGTAAAATCCGGCTTTTTTGCTGTTTTTTCCGAAGTGGTGGTGCAGGCAGTTAATCCACTCACTGCCAGCACTGAGCTACCCAATGTGGCGTTTTTGAAAAAATTACGGCGCTTCATTTTATTAAGTCTTTAATGGCTGAATATAAGAAAAGTTTTTGTTGTATATTTGTGTTGAGTAAAACATTGAACCATGGATAGAGTTTTAATTCAGCTTACAACACCAAAAACTATGAAGCTTTTAAGAGAGTTGGAAGATCTTAAGCTTCTGAAAGTGATTAAAAAAAATGTATCATCCGAACAAAAACTTTCTGACAAGTATGCTGGTAAATTACCCTCTGATATTGCTCAGGATTTGCAAAATTTTATTGAAGGAAGTAGAAACGAATGGCAGGATCATATTTAATAGATAGCAATGCAGTAATTTATTATCTTTCCGGTAAGTTGCCTGAGAGCGGGATGAAGTTTATGAACCAGGTGATAAATGAGGTACCTAATATTTCGGTTATAACCCAGATTGAAGTCTTAGGGTATAAAACAACTCCTGAAGCATCAGCACTTCTTAATAATTTTGTTAAAGATTCAGTAGTGATTGGCCTTTCTAATGAAATTGTTGAGCAAACAATCGAAATTCGCAAGAATAATAAAATAAAAGTTCCTGATTCAATAATTGCCTCTTCAGCCCTTGCTGAGAATATGATTTTAATATCGAGAAATACGAAAGACTTCAATAAAATAAAAGGACTCAAAGTGTTGAATCCATTTGATTTATAAAGAATAAGTTAAAATCACCTTTTGTCGTACTGCTCTTCGTAATATTTCTGGTAGTCGCCCGTGGTCACATTTTCCATCCACTCTTCGTTGTCGAGGTACCAGTCGATGGTTTTGCTGATTCCTTCTTCAAACTGAACCGACGGTTCCCAGCCCAGTTCGTTTTTAATTTTGGTGGCGTCGATGGCGTAGCGCAAATCGTGGCCGGCGCGGTCTTTCACATAGGTAATCAGCTTTTCCGATTCGCCTGCTTCGCGTCCCAGTTTTTGGTCCATCACGCGACACATTGTGCGGATGAGGTCGATGTTTTTCCATTCGTTAAAGCCGCCAATGTTGTACGTTTCTCCCGTTTTTCCTTTGTGGTAAATTAAATCGATGGCACGGGCATGATCGACCACCCACAGCCAGTCGCGCACGTTTTTACCTTTTCCGTAGACCGGCAGCGGCTTTTTGTTCCGGATGTTATTAATGAACAGCGGGATCAATTTCTCGGGAAACTGGTACGAACCGTAATTATTGGAGCAATTGGAAATTACAACAGGCAATCCAAAAGTGTCGTGGTAAGCCCGGACAAAATGGTCGGA
>CAYUBV010000357.1:0-2862 GCA_964443035.1 uncultured Tangfeifania sp. | reverse complement strand
GTAATATCAACAAGGGTTACAAGGCAATTTTCATCAGCATTACTAATGATGCCTTTCATCAGAACATGTTTTGCAGAATCCTTGTTTGTTAAAAGTTTTACCTCACATGACTCCTTTGATTTGGTTAGATATATATTTTGAACAAAAGTATTAAATACGGCTTTTGTATCAACAGAAACAAAAAGAGCGAAACGTTTTTTTATCAGGGATGAGCGTTCCTTTCCCAGTAAAAGTGCAGCACTAAAATTCAGTTCTAAAATTTCACCTTCTTTTGTGAGTGTAAGATATCCGGTAGGGGCAAAATCATATAGTTGGGTATATTTTTTCCCGGCAAGTTCAGCTTTTTCACTGGCCTGCTTCAATTCTTCATTTTGCATTTCCAGTTCTATCTGGTGCACTTCAAGCTCGTGAATGAGTTTTAGATTATTAGTTTCGGAGAGTGACGCTTTTGAACCTTTCATTTTTTTGTTTAGCGACAACTCTGCAGCCTCGCGCAGTTTGCCGGGCCTGTTTGTTGCTTTTTCCTTTTTATTCATGCTAAATTTTATATAGTTTTTCTCCAACTAAATTTAATCTGCCGGTCGGTTATTCTTAAAAGATCCTGGTATTAAAGCATTCTCTTTCACAGGTGGGCACACGGTATGGTAAAAAAAAATGTGGTGCCTGAATCAATCCCATAATTGGCTGCATTATTTTCTACCCATATTTTTCCACCCAGCATTTCAACATAGGCTTTGGAAATAGACAACCCCAGGCCTGCTCCCTCGTAATCCCGGTTTAATGCTTCACTGCCCTGTCTGAACCGTTCAAAAATGATTTCCTTCTGCTCTTCCGGAATTCCGCGACCGCTATCTTTTACATAAAATTCTAAAAATCCGTCTTTTTTCAAACAACCCAGTTCAATGAAACCGGTTTGCGAAAACTTAATCGCATTGTTAGCCAAATTCGTGAGTACTGAAAACACCTTTTCGCTGTCGGTTCTTAATATCATGTCTTCTTCAGACAGTCTGTTTTTGAAAGAAATATCCAATTTTTTTTGTTCTGCTTCCACTTTGAAAAAACGATAAATATTTTCAATCTGATCGTTTACATTCATTTCGGAAATTCTAATTTCAACCTGATGCGATTCAATTTTAGAAATACTGATGATATCATTTATAATATTGAGCATGCGGGCGCCGCTTTTTTCAATAATTTTAATGTATTCCTGCTGTTCATCGCCACTCAACCCATGATTTTTAAGAAGCCCGGTGAAACCGAGGATGCCATTCATGGGTGTTCTGATTTCGTGGCTCATGTTGGCCAGAAAAGCCGATTTTAGCCTGTCGCTTTCTTCAGCTCTTTCTTTGGCATCAAGCAGTTCCTTTTCGGCATGTTTGCGTTCGGTAATATCGCGATCAATTCCAATGGTGTATGCCTCTCCCCGCCATTTGATAGGCATGCCTACGTACTCTATAATATTTTTCTTTCCGTCCGGTCGAATCCAGGAGTATAATCCATAATATTCTTTCCCGCTAATTAAGGAATTCAGCCGATTTTCATTTGCTTTAGCCTCAAGAGAAATTTGCAACTCCATCGTTTTGCCGATCCGTAATAGTTCTTCGCGATTTCGGCCAGCCATGGAAGCGTACCGTTCATTGCAATCAACCAGTCTTCTCGTTAAAGGATCACTATCGTCGGTATAAATACTTATACCGTCGAAAACATTCTCGAAAACCAGTTTAAATTTTTCTTCAGACTCCCGGATTTCTTTCTCCGCCCGTTTGCGTTCGCTTATATCGCGACAACTGCCATAAATCCATCCATTGGGAAGCAGAACGGCATTCAGGTCTGTATCTGCGAAGCTGCCGTCTTTTTTTACAAGTTCTATCTCGGAATAGGAACTGCCTGTTACAAATAATTGCTGAAAAATCTGAAAATATTCTGCAATTCTGTTTTTTGGTGATATATCTGGAAGTGAAAACGTAAGAAGCTCTTCTTTTGAATACCCTAACAAATCAACAGCCTGTTTATTGACGTATATGTATTTGCCTTCTTTATCAGTAATAAAAATTGCATCTGGGGAGTTCTCGGTAATTGTTCTGAATTTCTCTTCGCTTTCAACAATCTGTTTTTTTATTTGCCAGTTCTCGGTAATATCCCGGATGTTGCACTGGATTACCTTTGTATTGTTAGCCAGGTAAACATTACTGACGAACTCAACATGAATTTCACGTCCATTTGAAGTTACAAGAGGCAAATCATCATAGCGAACATATTCTTCCTGTTGCAATTCTAAAAATCTCTCTTTGTTCTCGTAAACATCCTGAAAAGCGCCTATTTCCCAGATTGATTTTTCAATAAATTCTTTTTTTGTATAGCCCAGCAAATCCATTAAAAACGGGTTAACGTCAACAATCTTCCCGGTTTCGGCATCGAGGATGAGTATTCCGTCTTTTGCCGATTCAAAAAGTCGGCGGTAGCGGGTTTCCAAAAGGCTTAACGCGTTCTCGGTGCGCTTACGATATGTTATATCCTGTGAAATTGTTGCAACAATATTATTTCCTTCCTCATCCAAAATACGCGATGAATTCCATAAAACTGTTTTGATGTTATTGTCTTTTGTTAAAATATCTATTTCAACTACTTCTAAATGTTCATCGTCAAGATGATTTTTTAGCAAATCAAGTGTTGGTTCGATTTTATCTTTTGGAAAAAGAAAATCAATTTTTTTACCGATAACTTCAGCGGATTTATAACCGCTCAGCAGTTCGAATTTACTGTTGAAACGTTTTACTGTCATTGAGGTGTCCCATATAACAATTGGTACATGCATGAGGTCCAACAGAACGTTTAAAGAATCACTTGTTGCACGATGTGTTT
>CAYUBV010000356.1:0-2867 GCA_964443035.1 uncultured Tangfeifania sp. | reverse complement strand
CCTGATTTTGCATTTCCAGGCCGAATGTATTTTTATCTTAAATTTAATTCAATAAATTTAGTGAAAATTTGATTTTGCAATAATGAAAAAAATTACCAAACTTATTGAAAAAGGGATAGTACATGTCCTGATTGTAATGATGTCTATAATCCTGGTTCTGGCTACCTTAGAATTGGGGTACTACCTTGTCAGAAATATTGTTTTTTCAGAGTACCTGCTCTTGGATTTGGATGATCTTATGGATTTGTTCGGTGTATTTCTTTTGGTTCTTATCGGAATTGAACTGTTGGACACAATTAAAGTTTATCTCAAAGAAAATCAGGTACATGTTGAAGTAGTTGTGCTTGTGGCAATTATAGCACTTGCCCGTAAGATTGTAATTCTTAAAGTTGAGGAAATGTCTGGTGAGGTTATTATTGGCATCGGAATTCTTATAATAGCACTGTCCATTGCTTATTATTTGATAAAAAAAGCAGGCCTGATGATCTGCGATATCAACGATGACGACGATGATAAAAAGCCCACAAAAAAAACAGGAAAAAATTAATCCTATGTAAAAATTTTAATCGCCAAATAGAGGTTGAAAAAAACCTGAACACTCAAATCTTCAACACCTTTGCTCCTCTGATTTTCCGGTTTTTGATATCCATTAAGGCTTCGTTTGCCTTTTCAAACGGATAAATCTTTACATCGGGTTTTATGGGGATTTCTGCTGCGGCTTGCAAAAATTTCTTTACGTCATTACGGGTTACATTAGCCACACTTTTTATCTCTTTCTCCATCCACAGGTGTTTGGCATAGTCGAATTCTTTCAAATGTTCTTCATCCACACTTTCTTTACGGATGGCATTGATAACCAGTCGTCCTCCGGGTTTCAGGAAATCCAGAGCTGCAAGCACTGTTTTCCATACCGGCGTAGTATCGATGATGCAATGCAGCTTTTCAGGTGGCTGCTCCGTGGAATCGCCGGTCCACTCGGCGCCGAGTTTCCGGGCAAATTTCCTTTCTTTTGGGTTACGGGCAAACACATACACGTTCGATTTTGGGTATTTAAATTTTATCAGTTTCAGCACCAAATGGGCAGATGCACCAAAACCGGTCAGGCCGATATTATCTCCGTCGTTTGCCTCACACAAAGCGACTGAACGATAACCGATGGCTCCCGCACAAAGAAGCGGAGCCGCCTCTTCATCTGAAAAAACTTCCGGAATGGGATAGGCATATTTTTCGGGAACGGTCATGTATTCGGCATAACCGCCGTTTACATCGCGGCCGGTAGCTGTAAATTCGGGGCACAGGTTTTCCTGACCCGAAAGACAGAATTCGCAATGGCCGCATGCCGAAAAAATCCAGGCCACTCCTACCCTGTCGCCTGCTTTTATTGTGCCGTTTTTCGCTTTTGATTCTTCCACAATACCCACCACCTGGTGACCGGGAACCACCGGAAATTCAGGAGGCGGTGTGCGGCCTTCAATTTCATCCAGCTCGGTATGGCAAACGCCACAGACTTTTACCTTTATCAAAAGTTCACCTTCTTTCGGTTGGGGTTTTTCCAGCTCTTTTTGAGAGAGTGGCTTATTTTCTTTTGTCAAATCACTGATTTTACCGATTACCCAGGCTTTCATAACACTGTAATTTTTGAGAACCCATTAAAGTTAATGCATGTTGTTTGGTTTTCCAAAACGAGGGAAAAATGCCCCATTTGTTATTTTGTTCAATCCTGCTTAATTTAGCTAAAAGCCAAAATAATGCAAAGGAACGATTTAATTCCTGTTAAAGTTGAGTGCCATTCGGGCTACAAAGCCGATGAATATCCGAAACGATTTTACCTCGACGATTATCAATTCGATGTTCTTGAAATTCTGGACAGGTGGTACCAGGGAGAGAACAGTCCGGATTTTCCGGCTGCCAATTATTTTAAAATTCGTACCCAAAATGATAAAACCTTCATTTTGAAACAGGAGGTGCAAAACGGAAACTGGTATTTATGGATTAAGGGAGAAAGCATTCACCTCGATCTCTAAAAAATGATCAACCAAACAAGCTGTTTGCTGAATTGTTAATCATATAAACCATAAAATATAAAAATATGCCTGTATTAAAATTAAAAGCATTTCTTGACGAAAACAATGTGAAGTATGTAACAATAAAACATTCGCGTGCCTATACTTCGCAGGAGATAGCATCTTCGGCCCATGTCTCGGGAAAAGAGTTTGCCAAAACAGTGATAATAAAAATCGACGATGAAATGGCAATGGCGGTTTTGCCTGCTTCGTACCAGGTGGATTTTAAACTGCTGAATGAACTTTTTAAAGATCAGAAAGTTGAACTTGCTACGGAATCGGAGTTCAAAGACCTGTTCCCCGATTGCGAAGTGGGCGCCATGCCTCCGTTCGGACATCTTTACAACATGGATGTTTATGTGGCTGAAGCGCTCCGCGAAAACAAAGAAATTGTGTTCAACGCAGGATCCCATAAAGAACTGATTCGCATGGATTATGAAGAATTTGAACGACTGGAACAACCACGGATTTTGAAGTTTTCGTGGAAATAAGTCTCAATGCCCAAAGATCCGTCGGAAAGGTGGGAGGAGGATTTGTAAGGTCTCTTTGATTGATTCTTGCTTTGATGAATATCCTCAAACTTTAAAATGATTTGGTTATCAAATCATGATGAGTAATCATTTTGAAAAACAATCTCCACACTTCCTGAACACTTTTACCTCACAGGTATCATAAATTTGAATCAATAACAAAATTCAACGATAACCGTAAACTACCAATTGGTTAAAGCATTACTTTTTACCTTACTTTTTGATAAATCGAAAGTAACGATAAACAAAAAACCAGCAATGTACCGCAGTCTTT
>CAYUBV010000355.1:0-2869 GCA_964443035.1 uncultured Tangfeifania sp. | reverse complement strand
GAAAAGAGGCTTCTTTTTCCAAAATGAAGAAAAATATTCCGGAGGTAAATAAACAACCCAAGGCTATGCCCGGCAAACAAAACCGGATCGAGCCGGTAAATGGAGTAGGTAAAAATCATGAGCGAACCAATGGTGCTGATAATCCAGAATCCAAATGGCAACAAAGAATCCTTGCGGTTTTCGGAATAAATCCACTGATAAATAAAGCGGAAAGTAAAAATTACCTGCCCGGCCGAGCCCCACAGCATTAAAAAGAACGGCACATTTTCGTTTTTAAGAATCGAATTGAAATTGTAGGAATTTCCAAATAGCAGCCAGATAAAAAATGCAACCGGTGTAATAACAGCCAGAAATTTGGCCACCCGGTGCATCCGGTGCCAGGCATTTTTTAACTGCAGGTTCCGGATGTAAATGAAATATACCAAAAACTGACCCAACACAATTGCAAAGTCGTTCCGCAAAACGCCGTAAGTAAGCATTAAAATCGATCCGCCCAGGCTGATTTGCCAGTAAACAACCGGTGAAATAACCTCGCCCTGTTGTTCCGATTTAAACCATTGTGCAATGGTGCGGGTAAAAAACAGAATCTGGGCAGTAAACCCCAGTGCAAAAATCAGGTAATTGTTCATTTGCATAAAATCAGGGGGCAAATATAATAATTAAGAGGGCAATTACCGGAAAGAGAATTTTTTAAAATCAACCGTTTTCCAGTTTCTTAAGGGTTTCGCGGGAAGCATTTTGTTGAGCTTCCTTTTTTGAGGTGCCGGCTCCTCTTCCCATTTCTTTGTTATTAACCTCAATTACCGCAACAAAACGCGGAGGTTTCGATTTATCTTTTACCTCTTCTTCCCTGGTTTCAAATTTCACCTCTTTTTTATTCTTCTGGCCCCACTCAATAAGCTGACTTTTAAAATTGGAGTCTTCCTGCTCAATTTCGTTCAGGTTTACAAATTTCGACAATATCTTTTTTGTCACGAAATATTTGGCCTGAAGAAATCCCTTATCCAGGTAAATGGCGCCAATCAATGCCTCGAGTGCATCGCCGTAAATGTGGCTTTTATCAATATTTTTTGTTGTATTGGAATCGATAAAAACATTCAATCCCATTTCGAATGTAAGCCCGGTTAAAAACGTACGGTTTACCAGTTTCGAACGGTTTTTGGTGAGAAACCCCTCATCCTGCTGCGGAAAACGGTTGTAAAGAAAATCGGCAATAACTGCCCCCAGAATGGCATCGCCCAAAAACTCCAGCCGTTCATTATTCACAAGGTTTCCCTGTGAATCGTACAGAGAAGCCGACTTATGTATGAAGGCCAAATCGTACAGTTTCAAATTTGAAGGATAAAACCCGAGCAAATCCTTCAAAAACAAATAAAACTCTTTTCGTGGAGACGAAAAGAGTTTTATTCGTTGTGCTAATTTTCTGACCACAGATTTCTAATATTTTTTGAAAACCACGGTTGCGTTATGACCACCAAAACCAAAAGTATTACTAATGGCTACATTCACTTCTCTTTTTTTGGCAACATTGAATGTAAAATCCAGTTTGCTGTCAATTTCCGGATCGTCGGTAAAATGATTAATTGTAGGCGGAATAATTCCGTTTCTGATGGCAAAAACACTTGCAAGTCCTTCCACCGCACCGGCAGCTCCGAGCAGGTGCCCGATCATCGATTTGGTAGAACTGATACTCGTGCGGTAAGCATGCTCCCCAAATGTTTTGAGAATTGCTTTTGGCTCTGAAATATCGCCAAGCGGAGTGGAAGTTCCGTGAACATTAATGTAGTCTACATCTTCAGGCTTAAGGCCTGCATCTTCCAGTGCCCATTTCATTACCAGGTTGGCGCCCCGTCCTTCGGGATCAGGCGCTGTCATGTGGTGAGCATCGGCCGACATGCCGCCGCCAGCCATTTCAGCATAAATTTTTGCCCCGCGTTTTTTGGCGCTTTCATATTCCTCGAATATAAAAGCTCCGGAACCTTCTCCCATCACAAAACCATCGCGGTCCAAATCGAACGGACGCGAGGCTGTTTTCGGATCGTCGTTGCGGGTCGAAATGGCCCTCATCGAGTTAAAGCCCGCAATCCCGGCTTGGTTCACAGCAGCTTCCGATCCTCCTGTAATCATGATATCAGCTTTCCCCAGACGAATCATATTGAAAGCTTCAATCATGGCATGTGATGCGGAAGCACAGGCGGAAACAGTGGTGAAATTCGGCCCCCTGAAATGATATTTTATGGATATCAGTCCACCGGCAATGTTGGCAATCATTTTGGGAATGAAAAACGGTGAAAACCGTGGATTTTCATCTTTGTAGTTCCGGGCTTCTTCAAAAAATGTTTGAAGACCCCCGATACCAGCTCCCCAAATAACGCCGGCGCGATCGTGGTCAACCTGTTCCAAATCGAGTTTTGAATCATTTATTGCCTGAGTGGCGGCAGCCAGCGCATACTGCGTATACAAATCATACTTGCGGGCCTCTTTGCGCTCCATATAATTGGTGGCGTCAAAGTCTTTTACCTCGCAGGCAAACCTGGTTTTCTGATTCGTTGTATCGAACTTTGTAATGGGGCCAGCTCCGCTCACCCCGTTTTTCAGGTTTTCCCAATATTCGTCAACCGAATTACCTAACGGATTAATGGTTCCAACTCCGGTTATTACTACCCGTTTAAATTCCATAAATGAATTTTCTGGATTTACTTAGTTGCCTCTTCGATGTGCTCGATTGCTTCGCCAACGGTTGAAATCTTTTCAGCCTGGTCGTCCGGTATTGCAAGATCAAATTCTTTTTCAAATTCCATAATCAGCTCAACTGTGTCAAGCGAATCTGCACCAAGGTCGTTTGTGAAAGATGCTTCGTTGGTTACTT
>CAYUBV010000354.1:0-2896 GCA_964443035.1 uncultured Tangfeifania sp. | reverse complement strand
GCCGAAAACATGCCCATGCGGTACAGCTTTTTGGTGTTGGACGGATCGATATTTTTCAGTTCGATGTTTTTTATTTCATGCGGGTTCTCATACGAGGGAATCATTTTATCGATGAGGGCAATAAGTGCGATGCCCGAGAAAAAAGCAATCACGGTGTAAACATTTCCGGTTTTCAGGCCATGCACTTCAATCAGCGAATCTTTGGCTTTCATAAATATTTCTACCAGCGACACATAAATCATTACTCCTGCCGAAAACCCGAGCGAACCGGCCAGAAAAGCCGGGTTAAACTTTTTCGATGTAAACGCCATAATGCTGCCGATGCCGGTAGACAGACCGGCAAACAACGTTAAACCAAGAGCAAAAAGTACATTCTCATCCATCCTAATGTATTTTTATTTATTCAGGTATGTGAAAGCTTAATTCAAAAGCTGTTGCATAACTTATTCGGTTTTTGCCTGCAAAAATAGAGAAATAATCTGAAACCGTTTTTCATATTAATCCGGAAGGTGATAAAGCACGCCAAAATCGAAGGGCGACCAAACCGAAGTTTTCACCTCAATTTCTTTCAGTGCGTTATTGGTCCACACGTTGCAGGTTCTAAAAAGGGTGAAATATCCGTTGGCATTGTAAAAGCTGTCGTAATTTGAATACCCCGGGAAGTCCATTTTCTGAAGCTGACCGGTTTCTGTTTTTTCAAAAGAATTTTCAATGTAGCGGTTTAACTCACCGAGCTGTTGCGGACACAACTCAACTTTTTTCCAATGGGCGTAAGAGCGTTGGTGGCGGGTAACATGCATAGCCGATTCACTTTTCAGGAACAGCGCTTTAAAAGCCACCGGGAATGTGAGGTCGGACCACTCAGGAGTTTTGACATAGAAATTTTTGTCGCCCCAGCCAAACGAAACAAAACGGGTTTCTGCCGTGATACCGAGTTTCTGTATAAACTGTTCTTCCATGTTTTCAACCGGCAGCACAATATCGAGATGGACGCCGTTGGAGGTGATGTAAATGGTTTTATCGGGTTCACAGCTTCCATCATCCGGAACAGCCGGGAGGTAGGAAAGAAACACGGCAGCTAAGAAATAAATTACTGTAAGCCCGACTATTACAAATACCGTTTTTTTGAGCAGTTGCAGAAATCCTGTAAGTATTTTTCTTTTTCGCATAACCAAAAATATAAAAACAAACAGGAATGTGGGGTAAAAATTATCTTCAAAAAATCAATTATGTTGTCTGCCGGCTTTGATTAAACGGCATCTGCTAAATCTTCTTTGCCGGGTAAATCCTGAGCGGCTTTTTCAAGGGCCGACAAAATATTCTGGAAACAGGAACTTTGTTCCCATGGCGTTGCAAGCGTTGAAGTTTTAAACAGTGTGCTTAATTGTTTTATTGTTTCTGTTTTTCTTTCGTGTTTCAGCATCCTGATAAAAAGCGTAAGCAGCGTGCATTGCAACTGGATATTCTGGTTGTAGTATTCTTTTATGGCGTAAAACAGGTTCACATCCATAGGCCTGTCCTGGCTCCATTTTACCAGCAGCAGGTATTCAAAAATCAAACTGTGGTTAAACTTTATATAAGTTGTGTTGCCAAGCAAGCCGTTAGGCACGGTATATTCATAAATAATTCCGTAAGAAATTAGATCATCAAAGGCCAGTTTCGAGCTTTTGGAAGAGGTAAACAGCGAATCCTTTTTTACTGAACTGGTTTCTTTACCGTATTCACACAGCTCGAGCATGGTATTGACAAGGGAGACTTTTTCTTCGCTGTAGGGAGATGAATAAATCCGCTCATTTACATAATTATGCAGTATGGCTATTTCCGAAATTTCATTTGATTGCTTGAGCTGTTTTACAAACAGCTTAAACATATAGGGATAACGGATGATGTCGAGCAAGTTTTTATTTTTCTTTTCAAAGATGCCGCATTCTTTTTCAATTCCTTGTTTTTTTAACAATGTATTTATTTCTTCATCCGATAAAATAGGGATGTTCACAGCATCGGTTAAATCATTGTTTTGAAAATCCATATCGTACCAGAATTCTTTCAGGTACGGATTTTTTTTGATTTGGTATGAAAATGCATCCAGGTTTTCGGGACGGCAGGTAAGCAATGTTTTGTACCAGCCGTTGTCGTTGCCCATTATCAGCCGCATCAGGTTTTCAACAAACTGGTGATATCTTTCCCGGTTGAAATATATTTCATCCACATTGTCGATAATCATCAGGATCTTTCCTTCCCGCTCTTCGGGATTTTGCTCAAAATAGTACCCCAGGCTCGAGTTTATTTTGAACTCCAGAAGCTGCGACAACACGTCGATGTTTGAATTTTTTGAATAAAGGTTGAAAAAGATACCGCCATCGATTAAAAAAACAATGTCGTTTTTATACCGGGCATTCTCTTTCAGGAAAAAATTTTCAACAATCTGAATCACACTGGTCGATTTACCGTACCCGTCGGGCGCCACAAACATGGTGGCGGCTTTTTCCGATTCCATAAATGCCTCCAGTTTATTGCAGGCAAACGGGCGGTCGATGATTTTTTCAGTGTCGTAATCCGTTTTAAGCCTGAGCGATTCCAAACTGTGATTGGTAACAAACATCATTCGTTTTTTCAGGTGGCTCCACGAACTTGTATTGCCGCTTTTGTGTTTCGAACTTTCGTAGGTGTTTAAATATTCGTACCAGTCATCGAATCCCAGGAAAGTTACAAAAGTTTCGAGTGTGTATTTCGAAGGGTGAAAATGAGAATTAACAATTCCAAAGAAACGTTTGATGGTTGAGTCGCTGAGTCGTCTTCCGGTTTCTTTTTCTATTTGTTCCGATAGTTTTTTACAGTCCTTGCCATACCGGATATCTTTTCCAACTTTCGTCTGAATATCTTTTTGAAGTAATGT
>CAYUBV010000353.1:0-2896 GCA_964443035.1 uncultured Tangfeifania sp. | reverse complement strand
GACTCTGCCGGAACCAGCGCCTGGCATGCCGGCGAACCCGCCGATAAACGGATGCAAAGTCATGCCATTAAGCGTGATTACAAACTCACCAGCATTTCGCGTAAATTTATTCCCGATGAAGATTTTGAGCATTTTGACATGATAATCGGGATGGACGATGAGAATTTTGAAACGCTGAAAAGCATGGCCCGGAACAGTGACGATCTTCATAAAATACATAAAATGACCGATTTCAGAAAAGAATGGAATTACACTGAAGTGCCAGACCCCTATTACGGCGGCGAAGAAGGATTCGAACTTGTTCTCGATTTGCTCGAAGATTCATGCGAAGGACTGCTCGATGAATTAAAAGCCGGCAATGATTTACTGAAATAATTCAACAGAAATAGCCACAATTCCGGGTTCTTTTTCCAGAGAATCAGAAAGTTTCTTCACATTTAAATCTTTGGTAACAGCCACCATGTAAGTAATCTTCTCGCTGGAAGCACTTACATTCCGTTCAAATCCTGTTGTTTCAATCCGTACATCGAATTCTTTGAGTATTTTTTCGAGGGTTGATGTGTTGGTATCCTTCTTTTTTACCTCGATAACAATTTTTCGCAAAGTTCGCTCCTTAAAAGTATACTGCTCAAAAAGATTCATAACTGTGAGCGCAAACAAAACAACGCCGCCGCTAATCAAGCCAATGGCATACATTCCCGCGCCAACTGCCAGTCCGATGGCCGCCATTGCCCAAATAGACGCGGCTGTGGTCAATCCCTTCACATCAGCACCAAACTTTAAAATAGCGCCAGCCCCTAAAAAACCGATCCCTGAAACCACCTGTGCAGCAATACGGCCGGGGTCGGACACAAAACCGGTAAAAGTCTGGGGAATAAAAATGGAAATCAACATCACTACCGTGGAGCCGATACTGATTAAAATATGAGTACGCAATCCGGCAGGCTGATGGTTTGCCTCGCGCTCGAGGCCAATGAGCATTCCCAGCAAAAAGCTTAAAAGCAACCGTATAGTGGCGGTTTGCCAGTTTATTTCGTTCGATTCTATAACCTGATTAAAAAATTCCATATTATCTGTAAATTATCTCTCTAATCTACAAAGAAATACAAACGCTTCTGCTAAATGGTTCATTCCGCCCCCGGGTATAAACCGCTGAATCAACAAAAAAAAGAAATTAATTATCGAAATGATAAAGAAAAGTAATCAGTGCATCGTAGGCGGGTTTTTTCTGCCCCTCGATTTCAGTTACAATTTTCACCTGAATTTTGGCAATTCCGCGCAGGTTGCGAATGTCGCTCAGCGAAACGCGGGCCCTGATTCTGTCGTTTACCATCACCGGTTGCTGAAAACGCAACTTTTCAATTCCGTAGTTAACAATCATTTTCACGTTGCGGACATCCACAATCTGGTACCACATATTGGTTAATAACGAAACTGTGAGGTAGCCGTGAGCAATGGTACTTTTAAAAGGCGATTCATTTTTTGCCCGTTCCGGATCGGTATGAATCCACTGATGATCGAGCGTGGCATCAGCAAACTTGTCAATCTGTTCCTGGGTTATTTCCAGATATTCCGAAACACCTATTACTTTTCCGAGATAAGATTCAAACTCCTCGTAGTTATTTATGATTGTTTTTTCCATTGTTTTTTTGATTTTGCCATGCAAATTAAAGATTTATTGTGCTTCAATCAGCAATCATTTATCAATAAATAAAGAAATTTAAACTGATTTTGTTGAAATGGTTTGAATTTTAAGCCTGGCTGTTCCAATTTTAAATGGACGGACATATTCCAGGAATATTTTTTGTTCCTTTGCAACACTTTTCTTTACAATGAGAAATACAATTAAAAGTACTACATTTCTTGCTATTCTGGCCTGCTGGCTTTGGTCTACTGCATTTGCCGGTGTAAAAATCGGGCTGGAGTACCACACACCTTTTCAGTTTGCAGGAATCCGGTTTTTTATTTCCGGGCTTTTAATTTTTTTGTTGATCGGAAAACCGCTCTACTTTTTCAGGCAGGTAAAAGCAAACCTGAAAATATTGCTGCTGGTCTCTTTTATCCAGGTTTTTATGCAGTATGCGCTTTTTTACAGCGGGCTCAACCTGATTCCCGGTTCGCTGGGCGCCATGATTATCGGTTCATCGCCGCTGTTTGTGGCCATTGTGGCGCATTACTCGTTTAACAACGATAAAATGACGCCCCTGAAAACATTCAGCATTTTAATAGGCGTTGCAGGCATTGCCATTATTACACTTGGCCGCACAAAAGTGGAGATAAAAGGTGAATTCGAATTGCTGGGAATTGCGCTGCTTTTAATCAACAACCTGGTGGCAGGTTATGCCAACGTACTGGTTTCCAAAACACCCCGGCGAATCTCTCCGCTGGTAATGAGTTCCATGTCGCTGTCGGTTGGCGGATTACTGCTTTTTTTGGTTTCCATTCCGGTTGAAGGAATACAAATGGGGCCTTTCCCGCCAAAATATTATATGGCGCTGGGGTGGCTCAGTTTTTTGTCGGCAGCGGCCATTTCAATCTGGTACACCCTGCTGAAACGACCGGGGGTAAAAGTTTCGTTGCTGAATGTGTGGAAATTTTTGATTCCGGTTTCAGGAGCTATTTTAAGCTGGATCATCCTCGAGGACGAACAGCCCGATTACATGTCGATTATGGGGATGATTGTTATCGCAATTTCTTTGCTGGCCTTAAATTATGCCAACCGGCGGGCCATGAAAAAACCGGCCCCAAAATCAGAAACCGGTTGATATTTTTCACTTTGTGAAACCTTTTGTGCTTTACAAAACTTGCACTTATTATTCAAGTACCAATAATTCAATTTTCCGGAAATCAGTAGGATGACTTTCGGCCTGCAGCGAAATGGTTCCGCCGGTAATAA
>CAYUBV010000352.1:0-2919 GCA_964443035.1 uncultured Tangfeifania sp. | reverse complement strand
GAAACGGTGACTGCCCGCTATAAAGGCCGGTTTGCGGAATACGACCTGAACAATGAAATGATTCACGGCAATTATTACGAAGAACGGCTGGGAGCGGATATCACTAAAAAAATGGCGCAGTGGGCCCATAACGGTGATCCGGGAATCAAACTTTATCTGAATGATTACGACATTCTTACCGGAAACATGCTTGACGAATACATGGCGCACATCCGCGGTTTGCTGGCGCAGGGCGTTCCCATTGCCGGGATTGGTGTTCAGGGACACCTTCATGCCGAATCGTTCGATCGTGGCGAACTGAAACGGTCGCTTGACTCACTGGCACAATTCAACCTGCCCATAAAAATTACCGAGTTCAATATGCCCGGGCAAAGGTCGAAATACTATCAAAACAGCGATTTGAAAATGACAGATGAAGAAGAACATCAAAAAGCAAAGGATTTGGTGGATTACTACAAAATTTGTTTTGCCCATCCGGCAGTTGACGGCATTCTGATGTGGGGATTCTGGGAAGGTGCTAACTGGATTCCGCAGTCGTCGCTTTACAAACGCGACTGGTCGCCCACACCGGCTGCCGATGCGTATCAGAACCTCATTTTTAAGGAGTGGTGGACCGAAGCAGATGGAAAGGCCAATTCGAAAGGCGAATTTTTAGTTCCGGCTTTTTTCGGAAATTACAAAGTTTCCGTTGACGGCAAAATTAAAGAGGTGGATTTGAGAAAAACCGAAGGAAAAGTGACGGTGGAGTTTTAATAAGTAATACTGATGATCAAAAGCATTTAGCTATTGGTTCGCTTACTCTCAATGCCTGTGTTTTTTTGTCATGTAAAAAAGAGGCTCACGAAAAGGTGAGCCTCTTTTTGGAATGAATCCGTTTATTTATAAATCTTTTCTCGCGAGGTAAAAGTCAACCATTTCGTAGTCGCTTTTTTCGCGTTCTTCCATTTCTTTCACTGTTTTTGGCGGAGGAACAATTACTTTATCGCCCGGTTTCCAGTCGAGCGGAAGGGCAACTTTGTGTTTGTCGGATATTTGCAGCCCATTCAAAACACGAAGGATTTCATCCATATTTCTGCCTACATTGAGCGGGTAGTACATAATCAGCCTGATTTTTCCTTCCGGATCGATGAAAAATACAGCCCGAACAGCCGCTGTTTCGCTTTCGTTGGGTTGCAGCATTCCGTAAAGTTTCGACACTTTCATGTCGATGTCGGCAATAATCGGAAAGTTAAACAGAACGCCGGTATTTTTCTTCACGTTGTTAACCCATGCCATGTGCGAGTGAATACTGTCGATACTCAAACCCATCAGCTTGGTATTCAATTCTTTGAATTCGTCGGCACGATTTGCAAATCCGCTCATTTCAGTTGTACAAACCGGGGTAAAATCGGCCGGGTGCGAAAACAATACAACCCAACTATCTTTATTGAATTCTGAAAACTGAATGGGTCCCCAGGTTGTGTTGGCTTTAAAATCAGGGGCCATGTCTCCAATTCGTGGCATTTGTGTTACTTTTTCTTCTTCCATTTTTTGTTAATTTTTTATTGTTAGTAATTTGATTTTTCACAACCATAAACATCTTTCCTGAGAATAAGTTCACATAAATATTGGAAAATTAATTGTATTATTTATTTGTTGAGAATGAGTGAAATAGATGCTTTTTGAGAAAATGAAAGTTACATTACTGCGTGTCAGCGGGTTGCTTTTTTTTCGGCCATAGGCTCAGTAAGTAGATTAAAATCAGTGAAAAAACAATCAGCAGACTGCTCAGGATTATTGATTCTTTTTTCTCCATCAGGAAAAGTGAGAAGGTGTTAATTTCTGACCAGTAAGTTACAATAAACAGAACAAGCAGGTTGTTGAGCGAGTGTGCCAGTATCGCCAAAATTAAATTTTGGGTGCGAATCATCAGCCAGCCCAAAAGTATTCCCAAAACAAAGGTAGCGGGCATTTGCCACGGGTTCAGATGAAACAGTGAAAACAGGATAGCTGACATAATTACCGCCACAAAATTGTTGTAATTTCGTCGGAATCCCTGAAAAATCAATCCCCTGAATATCAGCTCTTCAACAACCGGGGCAACAATCGCTACTTTCATAAATGCTCCCCACCATCCAAAATCACTTTCAAAAATATTGGTAAACAGTTCCCAAAACCAGGGTGGGGCAGGGATGATTTTTTCGATGGCAATGTTTACTTCCTCTAATAAATTATGTGCTCCCCAGAAAAATGTGAATAGCGGAATTAGTATCAGCGGATTAAAAAAGTGAAGCGGAAAAACTTTGTTAAACGGGGCTTTCGATTTCCGGAATCCGTAAATCAGGATGAAAAGTGTGGAGCCGACTCCGAGCAATACTTTTTTAACCGGATGGTATAAATAATCTGTTCCCTTGTAATAATCGATAAGCGCCAGCGGAAAATCAACTACTGTTTGTATAAACAGGTACAAAATAAGCAGGTGAATGGCCTGCAGGATGGTAGGATAATATTTCTGCCTTGCATTTTGCATTCGCAAATTATTCGGCTAAAGATAATTCTTTTTGCATTTCAACAGAATACAAAAAATAGTTCAATTTCAATTCACTTTAAACGGTAAATTTCACATTGGCAACTTAAATTTCATGGTTACTTCACCGGTTTCTTTGTTTACTTCAATTTTTTGGTCTTCCATGCCCATCTCTTTTCCGGTGGCCATTTTAAACAAGCCTGAAAGGAACTGCATTCCGTTGTTCATCACCTGTTCCAATTCTGCGGCGCCGGCATTTCCGCCCTGTCCGTTCCCTCCTGTGGTTTCTGCTGGAGCAGTGGCCGGTTCTTCCTGCGGCTCGGCAACGTCTTCGGAGAGGTCGATTTCATCGCTCGGTTTGTGTTGGGCGGCCTCCTCCTGCAAGGCCCCGGTTTCTTCCGTGACTTCGGATT
>CAYUBV010000351.1:0-2944 GCA_964443035.1 uncultured Tangfeifania sp. | reverse complement strand
TTTAACTGAATAAATTTCTCTTTGGCCTGCAGGATTTTGTCTTTTTTTATGACTTCGCCTTCACTCCTGGCCTCCTCTACAATTCGTTGTTTTTTCGAATTCAACGCCTTATTCCAGATGACGTAGGCCAATGCCCCGCCCCCCAGAAATCCGGCTGCTACTCCTATTAGTATTTGTATCCAATCCATTTTTCTTTATATTAATTTATTAATAAACAACCCGTAAAAAATCACTTCATTTTAATAAAGCAATTTAATACGGGTCTCTTGATAAATATCTCTAATTCAAAAACTTATTTATTCTCTTCTTTCAAAAAATCTGAAATATCGTCGTTCAAATTCTTTAGCTCATCAATGAAAAGCGACTTATTTTCACGTTCCAGCATTTCTGTCTGATTCAGTGCAATTTGAAATGCAGCCATCGCCAATATGTCTTGTGCATCTTTGTCGCGAAACAACTCTCTGTATTTTTTAACTGTTTCGTTTACCGTTTTTGCAGCTACCCGATGCTTCTCTTCATCTTTTCGATCGATATTCAGGGGATAAACCCTGCCTTCGATCCTGATATTTATTCTTAATTTGTTCTTATCCACCAGTCATTACTTATTTAGTAATGCGATACATTTATCAATTTCCCGTACAATTCTGTTTATTTTCTTTTTAGCTTCGTGATTTTCGTCATTTCCTGACAAAATCCGGTTAGCCATCTCTAAACTATCATTTTTCAGGCCGAGTTCCGTTTTCTCCCTCTCTATGCGTGCCATTTCATCTTTCAGAAACGCCACCTTTTCTTCCAGCAGTTTTTTCTCTGTTTCCAGGTGCCGGAACTTCTGAAACAGCTTTTCTGTATTCGCTTTCAGCTCACTCAGAAGGATACGTTCTTCGTCGGTCATTTTTGCTGCAATTCAGGCACAAAGTTAATATTTTTAACCTATTGTGAAAACGTTTGCAAATTATTGAAAAAATTAACTCCTGAATCGGCTTAACAGAAAAAATGGATTTATAAATTTGCATTTTTGATAATTATCCTGAAAAACAGTATGAAACAAATAATAATCGTCCTTTTTATTGCGCTTTCGGTGAATGTTTCCGGTCAAAACGGTTACTATTCCAACCCTGTAAAAATTCCTATGCTTTTAAGCGGAAGTTTTGCCGAGCTCCGCAACAATCATTTTCATTCAGGCATCGATATAAAAACACAGGGAGTGACCGGGATTCCGGTATATTCCGTGGCAGATGGTTTTATTTCGCGGATTGTGGTTTCGCCAACCGGCTTTGGAAGAGCCATTTACATTGACCACCCCAACGGAACTACATCAGTTTACGGACATTTAAAAAGCTTCAGGGAAGATATTGATGCGTATGTAAAAAATATTCAGTACGAACGAAAATCATTCGGGGTGGATTTGCAAATTCCGAAAAATCAATTCATTTTAAAACAGGACAAATTTATTGCCAGCAGTGGTAACAGCGGCAGCTCCGGCGGCCCGCACCTCCATTTCGAAATCCGTGACACCCGAACAGAAGAGCCTCTTAATCCGCTAAGTTTCGGTTTTCCGGTAAAAGACAACACTGCTCCCAAAATTTATTCGCTGATGGTAGTACCGTTAGGGCCCGATTCACACGTTGATCGCAAGTCCTACAAAAAATCATACCCGGCAGTTTTTCACGATGGCGCTTTTCACCTGAATCACAACCCGATTATTCCGGTTTCCGGAAACATTGGCTTTGCCATTCAAACCAACGATTTTTTCGATGAATCGAACAACAGATGCGGGGTGTATTCCATTCAACTAAAAATCGACGGTGAATTGTACTACTCTTTTAAAATGGACCGGTTTGCATTTTCAGAATCGCGCTACATAAACAGCCACATCGATTTTGCTGAATATCAGCGATCGCGGCGCAGGTTTCATAAAACCTGGATCGACCCGGGGAACAAGCTGAGCATTTACGAAACATTGAAAAATGGCGGGATACTCGAAGTAAACGAAGAAAACATTCACCATGTGCGTTTAGAATTAACCGACACCCACGGAAACACCTCGGTACTTGAATTTAACATTGAAGGTAAACCGGAAATGGTTCGGGCTGAGAAACCTGCTTTTATCAGAACAATGATTTATAACTACGAGAACCATTTTCGCTCAGGTGGAATTAAGGTCGATTTCCCGGAAAAAGCTTTTTATACCGACATTCCGTTTACTTACACAAAAAAAAGGGGAGGAAAGAAGTTTTATTCCGACATTCATGTGGTGCACAATGAATCCACTCCCATCCATGTGGGTTCAAGATTATCAATAGAAACAAAAAATATAGCAGAATATTTAAAACCGAAAGCGCTTTTGGTGAAAGTAGACACTACTTCCGGAAAATTTCATTCTGCCGGAGGCGAATACAAATATGGCTGGGTAACCGGCAGTATCCAAAGTTTTGGGAATTATGCCGTGGCGGTTGATACGGTGCCGCCCAAAGTGATTCCGTTAAGCCTGAGAAACAATTCCGAACTTTCGGAATCATCGCGAATCCGTTTTCGGATTTCGGATGATTTGGCTGGAATTGGAAAAATTGAAGGCAGGCTTGACGGGAAGTGGGCGCTTTTTGAGTACGATGCAAAAAGCAAATTAATTACCCATTATTTCGATGAAAGCCGGTTTGAATTGAAGAAGCGGCATCAACTACATTTAACAATTACCGACAATAAAGGAAACGCAACTACCTATGAAGCCTCGTTCTGGAAATAAATACAAAGTAATTGGCGCGATGTCGGGCACTTCGCTCGACGGGCTCGATTTGGCCGCCGTTGAATTTCAGCAGAATAGTGAAAAATGGAATTTTCGGATAATTGAAGCTGAAACAGTTGGCTACAGCAAAGATTGGGAAAATCGGTTGCGCGGTTCCACAAAACTGAGTGGCGAAAAGCTGATTCAGCTTCATGCTGACTA
>CAYUBV010000350.1:0-2959 GCA_964443035.1 uncultured Tangfeifania sp. | reverse complement strand
ACGCACACCGCTGCTGATATTTCATGCATGAAGCCCCTCTCGGTCTCCCCGAAGGGGAGATGGAAGAGCATCCATAGAAAAAGATGCTGCTAATAAAAAGGCGATTACATGCCGGACAAATCTTTGAGAAAAAATTTAGCGGTTTGCTGAATTGATTCGGAAACAGGAGTGTATTCAAAATCCAGTTCGCGGGTAATTTTGCTTCCGTCGAATTTAGTAACAGTAGCTGAACTGGCAGCCGTTTCGCGGGTAATGGCGGAAGGGTTGCCAGACAGCCGGCCATAAAATGCTGCCGTCCGCCAAACAAATTCAAGTAAAAAAGGTGATGCATGATATTGCGGATGAGGTTTGCCGAAAGCATCGGCAATCTGCGAAAAAACATCCCGGTAACTCAGATTTTCAGCACTGAGCAGGAAACGCTGATTTTTACATTTTTGGAAATTTTCATCATCCATTAGTTGCAAAATTGCCTCAACTACGTCGTTTACATCCACATATCCCGTAATTCCGCGGGTGTAAAATTTCATTCCGTCCCAAACGGTTTTAAAAATCTGAGAGCTGCCCGAATTCCAGTTACCCGGACCCAAAACAATCGAAGGATTTACAATAACGGCATCGAGTCCCTCTTCGATTCCCCGCCAGATTTCGGTTTCCGAGAAAAATTTACTTTCGGAATAACCCGAAATTTTTTTTACAGGAACCCAGTTGGTTTTTTCGTCGACCAAATAACCGTTTTCCGCTTTTCCGAGGGCAGCGACCGAACTCACATGGCAAAATTTCTTCACACCGCATTCAAGGGCAGCATTCACCAAATTGGCAGTTCCATCCACATTGTTGCGAATCATTTTAATACGCTCTTTCGGATTAAAGGAAACAATGGCTGCGCAGTGGAACACCTCATCAACACCCTTCAATAATTTTTCGAGGCCATAATAATCGAGAATATCGCCATTCACCCATTCTATCTGACTGAACAACTCTTCGGCGTTTTCAGAATAATAAGAAAAAACTTTTTGTACCTGTTGCAAATTACTGGTTGTACGTTTCAGTGCTTTCACTTTTTGCCCCGAACTCACCAGCCTGTACAACAAATGCGATCCGATTAAACCTGTTCCTCCTGTTACAAATTGCATATTCCCGATTTTGCTGCAAAGATAGAAATTTAAGTGCCTTTAACTCTTTGTATTTCGTTTGAAACAACATAATCATTAATTTTACAAAACAAACAAACAATTATGGCAAAGGGAAACAGTTTACTATTTGAAACCAAAGAGGAAGCCAACGAGCGAAGAATACAGGAAGCATTGGACCGCACACCGCACGAACGGTTGATGTTTTTTTTGGAGATGGTGCAGGAAATGCAGTTTTTTGAAACATCGAAACCGCACCCTAACAGGTTTAAAAATAATTTTGTTATTGAATAATTTTCAACTATTCCACGGAGTAACCGCCTTTGTTCCAAACTCTTTAGCAGAAATGTGCTGAATTTTCACTTTTATGATGCCTACATTTTTTACCGCAGGTGCATTAAAATTAAATTCACGGTCGCTGTATTGCGCCATTAGCAATTCCAGGCAACGCACTTTTTCATTGTAATCATCCACAATTTCGACGCTGCCTTCAACAATGGCCGATTTGGATTTTACGCGGTAGCTGCAACCCACCCGCTTGTCCTGCCAGGCCAGTTCTTCGCCCAATGTCCAGTTAATACATACATTTGGGTTTCTTTTCAGCGTCTCCCACATGCGGCCAAATTGCGCCGAATGAAGAATAACCGCATTCCCGTCGAGTGCAAAATTCATGGGCAACACGTACGGACGATCGTTTTCCGACATGGCCAGGTAACAGGTTTTACAGGCCCTGATAACTTTGTTGATTTCTTCTCTGTTTTCGATAAATAAGGTTCTCATATTTCAGGTTAATTTATGGCCCGGCTTCCGAGCTTTTCCGACAAAAATTTTTCCACCCGTTTCAGGTTCATGTATTTCGACTGCTCTTCAATTACCTGGTCGAAATTGTTTTCTTTGGCGGCAACGCCAATGGCTTTTTCAATTTCTTCCATCATCAGCTTAATTTTCCGCAGCTTGTATTCATAAATAATTTTGGGAATGAGAAAATCCAGTATCTCTTCTTCTTTTTCAGTAAAAGCCCCTGCTTTTGTCCAGCGTTTGCTCTCAATAAATTTTTCGGAAAGAAGGTCGGTTGCCAGTTTGCTTACTCCGGCCTCAGAGTGGTAAATAAAATGTTTCCAAGGATCAAACCCATCCACATCAAAGTTTTCCTTCACGTCGAAAAAAATCTTTCGGAACAGTTTGTTTTCAGGAATTAAATCATCGTTTTCCAGTTCCTGAACCATAAATTCCGCCACTTTTATTTCGTGGGTTTCATTTGGGTTTTCAGCATCTTCGTCTTCAAACAAAACAGTTGTGCAATATTTTAGCAGGTACCGCAAATATACCAGCTCCTCATTTAAAAAATCGGAAGGACTGATTTGTGGCTCTGGCTGTTGCGGTTGCGATTTTTTCCGCTCTTCCCTGGCCTGTTCCCGCATTCCTTGCTTCCGCAGGTCTTCGTTCTGCTTCCGTTTTTGTTTCCTTACTTCGGTGTACAACGTTTCTTCGTCAACATTCAGTAATTTGCTGCACTCTTTAATATAAACCGACCTGGTAATTGTATCGGGAATAACTGCCACTGTGCGGATTACATCGGATATCAGCCGCGCTTTTGCCACCGGATCGTTTTCAGTGGTTTTCAGCAGCAAGCGGGTTTTAAATTGAATAAAATCAGTTTCGTTTTCCTTTATGTATTCCTGAAAACCGCTTGCCCCCTTTTGTTTGGCAAATGAATCGGGATCTTCTCCGTCGGGCAGAAGCAGCACTTTTACGTTCATTCCTTCTTCCAGCACGAGGTCGATTCCGCGCATCGATGCTTTTATTCCGGCCTCGTCGCCATCGTAAAT
>CAYUBV010000349.1:0-2975 GCA_964443035.1 uncultured Tangfeifania sp. | reverse complement strand
TGAGTAGAACTGAGCAAGGTAATTTCACTGATAGTGTAGCTTTTTTTCTACAAACGGGGGTTTATTCCCCAATAACTTCTTCTGCTAATGGCCCAAATAACAACAGAACATTTTCTGTCATAGATTAAAAGTCAGGTATTTAAAGTTTTCCTCAAGGCATTTCTTCCAATTAAGATCAATTCTTGCTATTCATGTTTAGGATTTTCATAATTCAAAAATGAAAAATAAATAAACATATTTCATCATGAAACGCTCAATTCAGATTCTGTTACTTTTCACCCTGTTTTTGGGAATAAGCTTTTCACTAAAGGCTCAATACTTTGGCAAAAACAAGGTCAATTATGAGGTTTTCGACTTTAAAATTTACGAAACAGACAATTTCGAGATTTACCACTATCTTGAAGATGAGGAAAAAGTAAAAAATTTTGCACAGTTATGCGAACGGTGGTACCGCCGTCACCAGCAGGTATTCCTTGATACGCTGGACAAAAAAAATCCCGTCATATTGTACAACAACCATCCGGATTTTCAACAGACAACCGTAACCGGAGGGTTGATTGGCATTGGTATGGGAGGTTTTACCGAAGGATACCGAAACCGGGTAGTCATGCCTTTTTCGGCTTCAAACAGTGAAACGAACCATGTGCTGGGGCACGAACTGGTTCATGTCTATCAATACAATATGTTCAAACAAAGCGACAGCCTGGGATTGCGCTCAGCCGGCGAGGTACCGATCTGGATGATCGAAGGTCTGGCGGAATACCTTTCTGTTGGCCGATCAGATGTGAAAACAGCCATGTGGATGCGTGATGCAGTAATGCAAGACGACCTGCCCACGTTAAGAGAGATGTCCAGGAATCCGCAGCAATATTTTCCTTACCGGTATGGTCATGTTTTCTGGAGTTACATGACGGGGAAATATGGCGACGGAATTATACGTCCGTTGGTTATTACTTCTGCCAAAAGAGGATATAAGAAAGCAATACAACACTTTACCGGCGTATCGGCAGATTCGCTGTCAGTGCTGTGGGCTCAGGCAATTAGCCAGACCCATGCTCCGTATCTTGAAAACAAGGATGAATCAGTAGGAGAGAAACTTTTTGATGTTTCCAACGCCGGGGAGTTGAATATTGGGCCTTCACTAAGTCCCGATGGAGAAAACCTTGTTTTCATTTCGGACAAAAAAGTTATATCCATTGATTACTTCCTTGCAGATGTAGATGACAAGAAAATAAAAAAACGCCTCACCGATATCATCAGGGGCCCACATATAGATGAATACAGTTTTCTTGAATCAGCCGGAACATGGAGCCCGGACGGAAAACAATTTGCGCTTACCCTTTTCAGCGGTGGACAAAACAAACTGGGAATTTCAGATCTAGAAGAAGAACGCATTGTGGAAATAATCGCTCCGGGTGATCTGGAAGCCTTCAATAATCCTGAATGGTCACCCGATGGCGACAAAATTTTGATGTCGGGCCTCAAAGAAGGAGACCATGACCTTTATATCTATCATTTGAATAAAGAACAACTGGATCAATTAACGCAAGATGCCCATTCCGATCTGCAGCCTCACTGGTCTCCCGATGGCTCAAAGATTGTATTTATTACCGACCGCGACCGCCAAACAGACTTTGAAGAGGTCAAATACGGGAATTACCGGATGGCTGAATATGATTTAAATACAGGCGAAATTGAAATCGTAGACATTCTTCGGGGTGCCGATATCATTAACCCGCGCTATTCGCCCGATGGAAAGGAAATCTTCTTTATTGCAAATGCCGACGGCTTCAGAAATATCTACCGCTACAACCGTGAATCACACCAAACCCGCAGAGTTACCAATCTGAAAACAGGGATAAGTGGTATTTCCAGTTTATCTCCCTGCTTTGACATTTCCAGCGAAAGCGAAGAACTGGTATATGTGCTTTACGCCGATGACGGTTACAAAATTTACAAACAAAATATTTCCGCACTTGACGGGCCGGTAATTACTTCGGATGATGTAACCCAGGATCCTGCCAAAATAGTATCTTTAGAGGAGAAAAAAGAGTCGCGTATTGTTGTGGATGAAACATTACAAAGTTTTCCAACGTTTGACAGTACCCGGTTCACATTCCGCCCATATGATCCAAAATTCGGGCTGGAAGCCATTGGCAGCCCGGGAATCGGTGTGGGAGCCAGCCGCTTTGGTACCGGAATGGCCGGTGGAGTCAGTCTGCTTTTCAGCGACATTCTTAAACGAAACGTTTTGATGACCGCCCTGCAGGTTCAGGGTAGAATATATGACATCGCAGGCCAGGTTTTTTATATGAACCAGCGCACCCGCTTTAACTGGGGTGTGTCATTCAGTCACTCCCCCTACCGATCTTCAAGAGCTTTTTTAACGCGAGATACCCTGCAGGCAGATAATGGCAATGAAGAAATTCCCGTCAGAAATCTCGTCTTAATGGAACGACGAATTTTTGAGGATGAACTGGGAATAATGGGACAATATCCCCTATCCAAGAAACTCCGGTTTGAAGTAGGACTTACCGCCAGTATGTACAGTTTCAGGATTGACAGCATCAACAATTATTACTATGGAAACATGCGTCTGGGCAGGGATCAATACCAGGTAGACGCACCCGAGTCGTACTTTATCTACCGGTCGTACCTCGCTTATGTAGGCGACAATTCAAGGTTTGGATTAACCTCTCCCATGCGTGGACACCGCTACCGTTTTCAGGTCGACAAAACATTTGGCGAATTCGGTTACTGGGGAATACTCACTGACTACCGAAAATATTTTATGTTTGATCGTACCAGCCTGGGATTCCGTGTCATGCATTACGGAAGGTATGGCCGGAGTGCCGACGAACTGTATCCGATGTACCTGGGTCAGGAATATTACGTAAGAGGCTATAATTTCAGGTCTTTAAGCCAGACCCAATGTGCTTCAGATAATTGTTTAAGCGTTAACAACCTCGTTGGAA
>CAYUBV010000348.1:0-2977 GCA_964443035.1 uncultured Tangfeifania sp. | reverse complement strand
GTCCAATGCCATCGTCGAGATGTTCCACAAACGCCACATTTTTTGCCCGCTTTTCAGAAATACCTGGTTCCCTGTTTTTTACTTTTTCCAGCCATTCTTCGGGTGGCTGAATCGGGAAATGCGGCGCATTGTAAGCCAGAAATAAAAAGAAAGGTGATTCATTTTCTTTCTGATTTTCCAGGTAATCAACCGCCCAGTCCGAAAAAAGATCAGTCGCATGTCCTTCCGGTTCAATAACTTCCTCGTTCAGGCGCATGTAATTGTTTCCATGACGCAGGTGTGTCCAATAGTCGTCCATCATGTCGCCCAGAAAACCATGAAAGAAGTTGAAGCCCCGCTCATTGGGTTTATTGGGTGATTCCAGCCCAAGGTGCCATTTCCCGATTAGGGCAGCCGTATACCCGGCTTTTCCGAGCATTTCGGGAAGTGTTGCCAAATCTTCGCGCAGGTAACCCCAACTGTTGGTTTCATGCGTTCTGATAACTCCGGGAACCCCTGAAATATCAGGATAACAACCGGTCATCAAACTGGCACGCGTAGGAGAGCAAACCGTACAATTGGCATAGTAACCGGTGAATTTCATTCCTTTCTGAAATAACTTGTCGATGTGTGGCGTGTAAATATCTTTTCCGCCGGTAACCGACAAATCACCGTAACCCAAATCATCGACGAGGATAAAAATTATATTGGGTTTGTCGTTGCTTTTTGCAGTAAGGGATTTTAATCCGGCAAAGGAGAATAATAAAACAGAAAAGATAAATAAGGGCAGCAGTTTTAAATTTTTCAGCATAATTCAATGATTAGGTTTCTGCATAAAATTAATTAAAAAGAAAAGGATGCAGAATGTTTTGTATAATATTTTGAAGAATAATGTAAAATAATCCACTCTTTCATATTTCTGAAATAATACCCGGTAATAAATTTAACGCTGATTATTAGTTGTTTGAAAGAACATTGTTTGTTTTGTTTATTTATTTGTTGCTAATTTTTAAACAAAACCCAAATTTGTCTGTTTTTGATAACCGACTATTTAATTTTGAAATAAGAAAGAAACAGGAACAAAAATAAAAACTGAAAATTTTGTAAAAATGAAAGATGAACTGCTACTCAAAAGTTTAAACGGAAATGGAAACGGGAAAACTACACTGAACGGCAACGGTAAAGCGGCAATTAACGGAAATGTCCATTCTCATGCTTTTACCGACGGCCATGATACAATAGGAGAAAATCATATTGCAACGTCAATTGATACACCCATGCGTGAAAATGCATTTGCTCTTTCGGATGAAAAGAAAATGGAGATTATTTCTGAAAAATTCCGTGATATCATGGAGACCATGGGGCTGGATTTAACTGATGACAGTTTGCAGGGCACTCCGCGTCGTGTAGCAAAAATGTTTGTACAGGAGATTTTTCACGGACTGAATCCGGCCAACAAACCGGTGGCTTCCGTGTTTGAAAACAAATTTAAATATGGTGAAATGCTGGTGGAAAAAAATATTAATCTGAATTCCACCTGCGAACATCATTTTCTGCCCATTTACGGGAAAGCGCATGTGGCTTATTTTGCCAACGGCCAGGTAATCGGACTTTCCAAAATTAACCGGATAGTGGATTATTTCTCCCGCCGCCCGCAGGTGCAGGAGCGTTTAACCGTGCAGATAGCCGGTGAACTGAAAAAGGTATTGAACACCGAAGACGTTGCGGTGGTAATCGATGCCGAACACATGTGTGTGGCTTCGCGTGGAATTAAAGACGGTTGCAGCAGTACCGTAACAGCAGAATATTGCGGAAAATTCAAGGATAAATCTGTTCGCGAAGAATTTTTGAAATACCTGAAACTTTAAACTTTTTTCAGGCGATCCGCCCGTCCATGTCCGGTTTATTTTCTGGTGAAAGCGGAAATTTTACCGGCCGGTTATCGCGGGTTGAACGGTAAATGGCTGTAAAAAGTTCCACTGTTTTGCGGCCATCTTCGCCGGTTACCATCGGTGGAGTGTCTTTTTCAATTGCCTGCAAAAAATCTTCAATCTGCCGCTCCATATAATAAACAGTAGGGTCGATTGAATTGAACAGTTCCGAATCTTCCTTTACCCATTTGTCCAGTTGTTTTTCTTCTCCCGGCACGGTCCACAAGTCATTCACCGGAGGTTCCAAAACATTCGACATGCCGGCCACAAACATGGCGCCGCCATCGGTTTGAACGCCTACCGATGCCCCGTTTTCTCCATGCACCTGCACTTTTCCGTAAATGCCGGGTTTTTGGGAGTTGCTGACAATGATATTCCCAATGCCGCCATTTTTGAATTTTACAATGGTAACCGCCGTATCTTCCACTTCAATGTACGGATGGTTCAGGTTTTTCCATAAGCCGTACACTTCGTCGATTTCGCCCATGTACCACAACAGAATATCGAGTTGGTGCGGCGCCTGGTTGACCAGTACTCCGCCGCCTTCCATTTTCCACGTACCACGCCAGGCATCGGCATCGTAATAATTTTTATCGCGCCACCCCAGCATGTTGATGGTGCCGAAAACCGGCTTCCCAATTTTTCCGTCATCAATGGCTTGCTTTACGCGCATCACCGGTGCATACCAGCGCCGCTGACTGATAACACCCAGTTTAACTCCCGATTTTTTACAGGCAGCCATCATCGCATCGCAGTCTTCGAGGGTGGAAGCCAGTGGTTTTTCCACCAAAACATGTGCTCCCGCTTTTGCAGCCGCAATGGTTGGTTCACGGTGAAACGGGTGTGGGGTGCACACAATTGCCAGGTCGATGTCTGCTTTTGTTACCATTTCACCAATGTCGGAAAAAGGTGATGTTTGGTACTCTTGAGCAAATCGTTCGGCCGATTCGGGCGTCCGGCTCCAAACGGCGGCCAGTTTTGCGTTGGGTAAATTTTGAATTGCTTTGGCGTGAAGGTGGGCCACTTTTCCGCAACCCAGAATGGCAATGTTGAATAAATTTTTCATA
>CAYUBV010000347.1:0-2999 GCA_964443035.1 uncultured Tangfeifania sp. | reverse complement strand
GGAATGGCATCGGTGCGGTAGCGGATAATCCCAAAAATGGCGAAAAGCCCGAGTGCAAATCCCAACTCGATTTTAACGCTTTCGAGTAAAAAAACAAGCAGGAACACAGCGATACTGATGGCAAAGTAGCTGAAATAAAATTCTTTTCGCTTGCTGATTCGTGCATAAAGCAAAACAACAATTATAAATGTGGCAGCCAGGTTAAATGCAAACCGGATGAAGAGCATTTCCAAAAAAGCGAGTTGGCTGGTAGTGATTGTAAGCAATTCCGACATTTCTATGGTTTTTAGTTTTTGGTTATTTTTTCGAGATAACGTAATCTCGGATTAAAAGCATTTTTTTTCATCGAATCATCGAGCAGTGCCCTGCCGGTGCAATATTTCGATAACCCGCGGTGACGAATTCCCGCTTTTTTCAGTACCGGAACAATGGGCGAACTGTTGAGCCGGGAGCTCCTTTTAAGTTCAAAAATTACCAGGTTGTCCAGTTGATAACGATGATTTTCATTCCAAAATTGTGTTTGCAGGTCGATGGTGCACCGGTCTTTCCGGCACTTGCTGACGAGTGTAATCCGGTAAAAATTGTTTGATAGTGCAGGTTGCAACACCTCGTTTGTATAAGGAGAATTGGCTGCAAGGAATTCATTTTCCGTGGAAAATATGCCTTTGTCGTTAAAATCAGCTTCGATGCGGGTTTTCCGGGTTACCCGTTTATTGTTTTTTCGCTTGATTTCGAAAAAACCGGTTTGTGAAGTTTCGTATTTTCTTTTTCGCACCTTGTACCTTTCCAGCCGGCCGTTGTGATGTTGCAGGTACATGTCATTTTCGGTTGTGTCGAAATAAGTTGTCTGGTAATTGATGATTTGTTTGCCATTCACTTCAAGCACGTCGCAAATTGGTTGCAACTCCCTGAGAACTCTTTCCAGCAAAGAAAAAGAGAACCAGAATTTACGGTCGATCCGGGTCATAAGACCGGTTTTTTTATTGGCCTCTGTCAGAGAAACCGGATCGTATGCGTTAAGTATGTTTTCAATTTTATCCAATATCAGATTTAATTAATTTGCAACAAAAATGAAAAATAATATTAATAAAACACAAAGAAAATTTGTGTTTAGCAGATATTTTTGAAGCTGTAAATAAATTAGTGCATGAAATTCTTATCGATAAACTTCAGAAATTTGTCTTTATAATTTTCTGAAACCGGAATCCTGATTTTATCATCAAACACAATTCTGAACCGTTCAACTGTTGTTACTTTATTCAGGTTGACGATATACGAGCGGTGAATGCGCATAAATTTATCTGCCGGAAGTTTTTCTTCGAGTGCTTTCATGCTGAGTAAAGTCATTACCGGTTTTTGATTGGTCAAATGAATGCGCACATACTCTTTCATTCCCTCGATGTATTTGATGTCATTTAAATTGATGCGCACCATTTTGTAATCCGACTTGATGAACAGAAAATCGTTATTGCTTTCTAATCTCTCTGAGGAACCAGTTATCAGTTCAAACTGTGTTCTTGCTTTTGCAGCAGCTTTAGAAAACTCGGCAAACGAAAACGGTTTCAACAAATAATCGGTGGCATCCACTTTAAAACCTTCAATGGCATATTCGCTGTGTGCAGTTGTAAAAATAATGAGAGGCTTTTTATCTAATGATTTCACAAATTCCAGCCCGTTTAAATCGGGCATGTTGATGTCCACAAAAATTAAATCGATTGATTTTTCTTCCAAAACGGTTAAGGCATCCAATGCACTGCTGCATTCTGCTTCCAGTTTCAGATAGGGAATTTTGCGAATATAACCCGCAAGTTGCTGCAGCGCCAGCGGTTCGTCGTCTATTGCCATGCATTTAATTTCCATTGAACGGGATTTTTACGTTTACTTCAAAAATGGATTCCTTCTGAAAACTTTTCATCTCAAAGCGGGAGCCATAAATCAATTCCAGCCGTTTTTTCAGATTTTTCAGCCCAAGCCCCCCTTTTTCCAACGCCTCGCTATTTTTGTTCAGGCTGTTTTTAATTCTGAAAACCAAATCTTTTTCGTGAATTCTTAAATACACTCCGATGAAAGATTCGGTTTGATAACTCACACCATGTTTAAATGCATTTTCAACCAGCGAAGTAAACAGCATGGGTGGAATTATTATTTCGGGAACAGATTCCGGAAAGGACAATTCGATTTTCACTTTTTCAGAAAATCGTAATTTCATCAGGTCCACATAGTTTTGAATAAAATCAATTTCCTTTTGCAAAGTCGTTTTTCCCTGTTCAGAATCGTATAAAAGGTAACGCATTAATTTGGAAAGTTTAATGATTGCTTCTTTTGCATTTTCGGCGTTTACATCAATCAGCGCGTGAATGTTGTTTAATGTATTCATGAAAAAGTGCGGACTCACCTGGTTTTTCAAAAAAGCCAGTTCGGTTTGCAATTTCTCCTTTTCCAGCTCCTTGTTTTTTTGTTCTTCGTGTTGCCATTTTACAGCAATTTTTATGGCAGCGTTAAATCCAACAACAAGAAACGAAACAAAAAACACCTCGGAAAACAGTTGCGCAAAAGATTTCGGTCGTATTCGGGGCAAATCACCGGGGGGTGCAAAATCGGGTCGTATATGCATTGGAGGTACATCAGGAGGCTGATGGATACCTCTGCTGACAGTAACCCATAAATAGCTTATAATTAACAGTAACAAAAAAATTGCGATGAAATACCAAATCCTTTTTTTTGCTGAAAAAAGGTGGGGGAAAATGATTGAATTGTGAACCAAAAAAACAATAAAAAATGGTGAAATCCTTAACCACTCCTGTTTAATGTTGCTCCAGTTTATCCCACTTGAATCCTGTGAAAGGAGGAATGGCATTGAATAAACTACCAACCACATGATTACGTAAATCAGCAGTTCACCCGTTTTTATATTTTTAAAAGCATTTTTCATTTAGGAAAGCAAGTTACGAAGTTGCGAAATAGTTTCTCCTTTTACAAACATCAATTATTCAGGTATT
>CAYUBV010000346.1:0-3006 GCA_964443035.1 uncultured Tangfeifania sp. | reverse complement strand
ACCTACGCGGCAGGCCAGGCACTGTTCGATAAAAATGCACCCTGGAAAATGATCGACCGCACAGAAAGTTACTTTATTCACCCCGATAAAGATTACGAGAAAGTGGGCGAAGTAAACGAAGTATGTTTTGTGGAAGGACTGGTCAACTTTCAGAATAAATGGTTTTTGTATTACGGCACAGCCGACTCGAAAATCGCAGTGGCTGTACATCAATAAAACAATGAGGCTTCTCTCATCGCTTTTAAATTTTCCGGGGGAGTTAAAACCGTAATTTCACAACCAGCCGAAAGCATGAAGCGTTCATTTTTAAATTCCTCCACCAATTTATTACTCATTTTAAAAACTTCATCGCGCGAACGATCCTGCACCAAAACGGGGTTAATATTGCCAGAAAGAATCACTTTTTCTCCGAGAACTTTTCGCGCCTCGGCAATATTCACCTGCCAGTCGAGATCGAGAATATCGAGATTAAAACTTTTATAGGATGGCAGCAAATGAGTAGTGTCTCCGCAAATATGCAGCTTGATTTTCCCGCCATTCTCATGAATAAAATCAATTAATTCTTTATGTCTGTCCTTCACAAAAAGATTGTAGGTGTCGGCATCAATTTGCGAGCAAACGGCATCGCCCATACCAATAATTTCGCAGCCGGCCTCAATTTGTGCTTTTGCAAAATCCTTGGCAGTAATCATGCATTTGTCCATCAACCGGTTGGCAAAATCAGGGTCCATCATAAGTTGCATCATCATATTTTCAACACCGGCCAAATCGCATGCTTCTGCCAGCGGGCCTTCAATCCAGCCGATAACCGGGATATTGCCCTGTGTTTTTTTCGAAAGTTCTTCTCCGGCTTTAATACGGTCCAAAGTACGTTCTTCTTTATATACATCCGGAGTTTTGAGGTTTTTTACATCCTCATTACTTAGAATTATCAGTTTTTTACAACGTGGCACACCGTCGGGAATAAATTCAACAGGAGCACCAAACGCGCTCGTTTCGCGGTACGGATCAGATATAAGCCCCAGCATGTCGAGACCAAATTCATCCATGCAACGCAGATTCGCCTCCACCAGAACATTGAAATCTGATGCAAACTCACCGTAAGTTTTGCCAATAAAATTAGCTGCGAAATACATTAAAATCGGACGGAACAACACCTTATCGGTAAGCGCTCCTTTTTGCTGAAGGTGATGAAATTGTTCGGCTTTAGTCATAAAAATTTATTGGTAATTAATTGACTAAAGTTAAAGAATTTATTTTTCCTGTAAAAGAAACAATAAAATTTGAAGACAAGCGAATGTTTCAGGTTTGTCAGTTACCGGTTGTTCAATTACAAGCATTAAAAAAGCCGCTTATCAGGCGGCTTTAATCAATTTTATTTCCCTTTGGCAATATCGATTCCGATGCGTTGGCCTTTGAATTTGGCATTTTTCATCGATTTCATAATATCCTTTTCGTAGCGTTTGTCCACTTCGAAAAAGGAAAAATTCTTCATCACTTCGATGTCGCCGATTTCAGCGCTTTTGTTGGGCAGGTGCTCATTTACAAGGTCGATAATCGTCCGTTTGTTAATGCCGTTTTTCTTGCCCATGTTGAAGAAGAATCGTGCAAAATCGTAATCGCCTCTGCCTTTTTTACCGCGGCCGCCAGCTCTGGCTCGTCCACCACGATCACTACGATCACTGCGTCCTCCTCTTCTTTCAGAATACCGGGATTCATCGTGGCTGGTGCGCGATTCATCCACATTAATATCCGGCGCGTTTTCGTAATATTGCAGAAAACGGTTAAATTCTACCGAAACAAAGCGTTTGATCAAATCCTCACGATCGAGCCACGCCAGTTTCTTGTATATTACCGGCATAAACTCTTCGATCTCGGTTTCATTCACATCCACCTGTTCCATTCTGTCAATCAGGTTAAACAGTTGTTTCTCGCAAATCTCTTTTCCTGACGGCACCTTCTGCTGGATAAATTTCTTGTTCACGCTTTTCTCTACCTGCCGGAGTTTTCCTTTTTCGCGCAGGTGAATTAAAGTAACCGAAATTCCACGTTTTCCGGCGCGCCCGGTACGTCCGCTCCGGTGAATATAAATTTCCGGATCATCCGGAAGGTTATAATTGATAACGTGTGTAAGATCGGTCACGTCCAGTCCGCGGGCTGCCACATCAGTAGCCACCAGCATTTGCAGGTGCTTGTTCCGGAAACGGGCCATCACATGGTCGCGTTGTGACTGCGAAAGGTCGCCATGCAGTGCATCGGCATTGTACCCGTCGCGCATCAGTTTATCTGCCACATCTTTTGTTTCGGCACGGGTGCGGCAAAAAATAATACCATAAATATTCGGGTTCAGATCGGCAATCCGTTTCAGCGCAATGTAGCGGTCTTTTGCATGAATTAAATAGTAATGATGCTCCACATTTTCAGCTCCGATGTTTTTCTTGCCCGCTGAAATTTCGAAAGGATTGTTCATATACTTATTGGCAATGGAAACAATTTCCTTTGGCATGGTGGCCGAAAAAAGCAGCGTCTGCTTATCGGCAGGCGAAGTTTCCAGTATCGCATCCAAATCGTCTTTAAAACCCATGGAAAGCATCTCATCGGCCTCATCGAGCACCAGCCAGCGAATTTCGTTTACTTTCAGCTTTTTACGCTTTATTAAATCGAGGGTGCGCCCCGGTGTTCCGACAACAATCTGTGCTCCGCGCTCCAGTTGGTAAATTTGATTTTTAATATCGGCACCTCCGTAAACAACGGCTATATTTATTTTTGTGAGGTGTTTGGCATAATTCTCCAGGTCGTTGGCAATTTGCATTGCCAATTCCCTTGTGGGACTTAAGATTAAAGTCTGGGTTGCTTTTTTGGTCGTGTCAATTTGTTGCAAAATTGGTAACCCGAATGCGGCTGTTTTGCCGGTCCCGGTTTGTGCCAGAGCTACCAGGTCTTGCTTGCCTTCCATTAAAAAAGGAACTACTTTTTCCTGAATTGGTGTGGGTCGTTCAAAGCCAA
>CAYUBV010000345.1:0-3009 GCA_964443035.1 uncultured Tangfeifania sp. | reverse complement strand
TTTCCTTTTCTGCTCATACTCTGTCTAATCAATTCATTATTCTTTATGAGCTTAGCAAACTCACTGCTGGTATACTGGATACCTCTATCAGAGTGGAACACCAAATCCTCGGTGATAGTACGTTTCTTCATTATAGTTTATTATTCTACGAGTTTTTCCGGATACTTCTTAGGCGGAAAACTCACAAGCCCATGTCTGGTCGAGTGTATTCCTGATTTTTTATCAGCTTTATGTGAGCATATTCGTTTGAACTGATCATCAGACCGCAACAATACTAGGGTTTAAGGGTAAAAGAGTTTTGTTCCAACGACGGGATTGCTCCCTTGATATAAAATAAACTTCAGGGGCAGCGGTACATACCTTATGCTGGGAAAGGTAAGCGAAGATTTCGGCTTTCATCAGCTGGAAGTGGAAAAAATGGCAAAACTGGAAGTCAAGCCCGATCCGAGGTATTGAGGATATTTCTTTTTTGTACGGTATTGTTTTTCTCCCATTCGTGCCCAAGCAATACTTTTTCAAACCTTAAATCTAATATCTGTTTTTAAGGTTTACTGAATGACGAACCATACGGATTTCACCATCCTGAACCTCTGAGAAATACACCCTCAAGTAAACTCTATGAAAAATTAAATCTTCAACTTTCTTTCCAATAATTACGAACTTTACCCTGGATAACAGCTCCCGCTCAAGCACTTCCAGCTCTTCAGGAAGAATGGTTGTCCCCTTATCTAAGCTGAAGTAAATACCTAAGATTTGTCCCTTCTCGTCAACACCAATGATCATGGAAACAAAATCATTGACTGCGGCAAGTTGTTTTATCCTGCTCTCCGTAAAAGCCTCTTTAAAAGCTTCAAGGAAGGGGTCGTGCGAGACTAGGCTGATGTAGGAAAAGTCTAACTTATCCCTGTTGTACTCAGTTCTGGTTTTCATGGGGTCAACATAGTTACTATTCGTAATGTGTAACCTTTCACCCACTTTTTTGCATTTAAAAACCGAAGTTCTCCCTTTTACCTCGGATGAGTCCCATTCGCTTTGACCTGTGCAGGATAGCGAGAAAAAGCTTATTGCAGTAACAATGGTGAACCTTACCAGCAATCCTGATAATTTTGGTATTAGACTTGTTGTTTTCATTTTATTTTCTTTTTAGTTACAACCGGACCTGGACTGGATTATGGCCAGTGGGGTATCAAGGTCAGATAGCAGGTAACCACCGTATAAATTGTTGTACTGATTGAAGTACCCGAGCATGGTGCTGTACTGCTCCATTACGGTCGGGGTGAATCCCTCATTTGCTATTTGAATAACCCAAGCATTGTATTCATCCATTTGCTCATTGGGAAAACCGATGCTTACACTCTCGCCGTCGAGACTACTCTCATTGCCATTTGCAAATAGCTCTGTATACAAATAGATATCCTTGAACAGCTTTGCCTCGAACTCGAGATTGGTCCAGCCGGGCTTGAATTTACTGTATTGACCTGCACCTCCGGGGTAAATGGTGTTCTGGTAGGCATGAAAGAGTTCCTCAACAATGTTGTTTGCGTCGATACTGGAACTATTGCGAAATGTAATTGTATTGTTACTAACGCTGTACTGAGCTTCATCGGAAATTGAACCATCTACATTAAAACTGAGGCTAGCCCACACTGTATTTACAACGTTGTTGGTGGCACAGTCTTCAGATATCTGTATCCGAACAGATTCCAATATAGCAGATTCATCATTGGTTAGAGGGCGGGCTGACTGTGTCGTGCTACCTCCGCCTCCGCCTCCTCCAAGATCATAGTATTCATCTGCGGTTGCATAATAGTAATCAGGAACATAATAGCATTCCGTATAGGAGTAGAGCAGTTCGGGCTCACTCCACGTTTCGCCTCCATCGATACTTGTTATCTGCCAAAAGTCATAGGTAAAACAATCAATGCCTTTAGAATTTGCCTTTTTGGACAAGGCCGCTGCGTCAGGAGCACCATAGTGCAGCACTCTGCCGTCGGGTTGACAGACATAGGCTGCAAGGAATTCACCGTGCAGGTTCTCCGTCACTATGGTACCCGAAAAGCGAGATTGTCCTCCCTTATCGGATCGGCCAGACAGCCCATCAGGGATGATATAGACAATTTCCCCCTGCATGGAGCCGTCTCTTCCCTTATTAACCATAAGGAAGGATGATTTTTGTACATTCATGTTGTAGGGGCTGGTGGAGCTACGGATGAAGTAATCTTTTTCATAATCCAGCGGGGTTACAGCAGCATAACCGCGGTCCCAATTCTGAATGGTCGCTTTTCCCCAGTTAGGACTTCGACGAGGGATTCTGGGATGACCTTTAGTTCCGTTATTATGCATTTGCTCCTCATAAAAAGTTCGATATTCATCAATTTCATAAGGAATAGAACCGTCTTGAAGATCCTCTTTTTGACAGGAGGTCAAAACTGTAATTAATGTCAGTGCAATGAGCAGTGGCAGGCTAATGATAAGATGTGCTTTGTTTTTACAAAAGAATAATAATTTCATGATTTCAAAATTATTTAGTGCCCTACTTTTTCGATGTTCGTGCGTTTACTCGGCTACTCTCCTGTTTCGTGCCGTTTTTCGCTTTCACATACCCGGCTTCGGGTGGTTAGCCCATTGTAACCTTTCGAAGGGGAGATGGCTCTGGTTTTCCATGCCCCCTAACGGTTCGGCTGTATGGCGTGAGCATGAGCGAAGCGAGTGCGGAGAGCCATTCGGGTTGATGCTTACGCTATACAGTCCTGTTAGCGATAGTGCCGCAAGCACTCCACCCTGTTGCTTTGTAAACGGGTACAGAATTAATTCAGTTTTTAAGCTGTGCCACACCGGCTGAATTCCCCAAAGAGTTAATCCTGGTTGCTCAGCTGCTGGTTTACCACCCGAATTAATTCTTAGCATCAACACGAAAGCCGAACCGTTAGCGAAAATGAGGCAAAAAAAGAGCATTGCCATCGCGTAATCAGTCCACCATTCAGGTGTCAGTTCATTAATCATGTTTGC
>CAYUBV010000344.1:0-3015 GCA_964443035.1 uncultured Tangfeifania sp. | reverse complement strand
GACATGGAATAGTAGAGCACATATTTTCCGTCGGTGTAATTGATATCGGGCGCCCACAACCCGCCATCGGGTTCAAAATCGGGCCGTGTTTCTTCGGTAAAAGCCGTCCCGACAAATTCCCAGTTTACAAGGTCTTCCGATTTATGAATGGGCGTATTTCGAATGTCCTCGGTGGCATACAAATAAAACCAGCCGTCGGAAGCTTTAATAACAGTGGGATCAGGCAGGCTTTTGGCAACGACGGGATTTTGATAAACTTCATCTTGTTCCTTTCCGCTTTCATTTTCCTGTGTTTTATTATCACACGCGAATGAAACCTGCCAGATAAAAAGCCCGGCTAAAATCAATTTTATAATTCTCAATTTATGCATAATTTATTCTTTCTCTAAAACAGGTGTGAAAAAGTTTTCGTCGATTTTGATAATTTCTTCCCCGTCAACCTCTTCGAACCTTACAGTACTAATGTGCATGTGCCGCGGATGAATATTTTCTTTACTGTTGTGAGCATGAAAAACGATGCGCAGGTTGCCTTCCTTGTCGGTAAAAAAGGCACTGTGCCCCACCCCGACCAAATCACCCGGCTTCTGCCAGATGGGATTGTTTTCATACTTTTCCCATGGCCCGGTAATTTTGCCGGCAGTGGCAAACCCGATTCCGTAAAACGGACTTTCGTAGCTGTTGGCAGAGTAAGTCATAAAATATTTGCCGTTCCGTTTCAGCACAAACGGGCCTTCGTTCACGCGCGGCCACACTTCTTCCCACTCCTGCGAAACATGGATGCATTTGTGCATGGTTTCGGGTTTTATTTCCAGCAGATTCTCTTCCAGTTCGGCCACCCAAATATTCAGCCCGTCGTTAAACCGGTCGAAAAACAAATAAGGTGTTCCGTCGTCGTCGATAAACAGCGAGTTGTCGATGGCTTTTTCCGTTTCAATCATGGGCTCTTTCACTTTTTGTGTGAATGGACCTAACGGCGAATCGGAAATTGCCACGCAAATGTGTTCATCGGCTGAATAGTACATGTAAAACTTATCGTTCACAAAATAAATTTCCGGTGCCCAGAACCAGCGGTCGGCCCATACATCGTCCTTGTGCAAAGCCATGCCGTTTTTTGCACCCACCGGTCCGCGCCAGGTGTGCAAATCATCGGAAACATATACTTCAATGCCATCGGCACCATGCGTTCCGTAAGCGTAATATTTCTCTTCATGAAGAATGATAAACGGATCGCCAAAGGGGATATTTTGCGGGGAGTTGTCCTCCTTTTTTTCATCTGCAACACAATTCAAGTTGCCACAGACTATCATCAATATAAAAAATATAAATACTGAAGAAACTTTGTAATTAGCCATGATATTTTACTGTAATTCAATTATTAAAGGATGGTTACTTAAAAACAACGTAATTTCCCGGACTTCGCTCAAAAGCTTAACCGGACTTGTTCCATGTGTTGGATCGCAAATTTTTACAGAGGAAAATTTCCTTTCAAATTGGACTGTGATTTTGTCGGTGCCGCCGGTAAACTTTTCACCCCATAAAACCAGAAAGAATTTACCGTTACTTTTTTGCAATAGCAAATCGTGGACAGTTTCAGGACGATTTTCAATAAAATAACCCATTTTGCCAGGGTTCGAAATTGTTCCGTTGTCCTCCAAAATAGTTGTTAAATTATGCAGGTAATGCGCGGCCTGCTTGGGCGAATAGTCCATTCTGAAAAAAGCGTAAGACTCGTGCGCAGGTTCATTCGAGCGGGTTCTCAATAAATAAACGGAAGTGTAACTCCATCCGCGTTTGAACTGCGACAAGTATAAATTCAGAAACAGGCGGGCCTGAATTTCTTCTGTAATTTCACCTTTGGCAGCAATTCCGGTTTCTGTTGTAACGCGCGGCAGTTTTTTTAACTCTTCTTCCGGATAACCCTCAAAATCCTTTCTCCAGGTTTTGCCGTAGTTACCATACAAGCCGTCAATCGGGCATTCGGGACCGGGGTCGGCACTTTTCCAGGTTTGGTTATCGTGCAAACCTGGCCACGCCGGATGCGTGATGTAGTTATGGCAATTGGCAAAATCGGCATATTGAGTACCGGCAGGCATCAAAGTCTCTGCACCTTCGGGTATTTTAAGGAATTGCAAACCCACATTATCGGTTTGTGCCCCGCTCTCCGAAATATTCCAGACAGGGATATTTTTTAAAACCAGATCGCTTTTAACGGCTTTGTACAAATCGCGTTGCAGCTTTGCAACCGGCAGCCACGACAAATCGCCTCCTCCTTTCTCGCCCTGATAGGTCACTCCCCAGTTGTTGGGTTCGTTATTTCCTTCGATGGCGAGCAGTGCACCGGCTTCAGCCAGAACCCGTGATTCCTGAATCAGACGCCCGATATCAGTTCCACCGCTGAGCAGTCCGTACACAATTTGGACCCCGGTTTTCCGGTGAAGTTCAATCATGTCTTCAGTTAAAATGCCGTCTTCAAGACCGCAGCGGATAAACCGAATTCCGGTGTATTTCAATGCATCAATTGTTCCTTCCAGAGTTTCGCCCCGGCCGGTAATGCTGGAACAAACGCCGATGCTGTTTAGAAATTCGTGGGCACCAACAGCCTGCACCTTATTCATTTCAGAAGTTGATTGCTGGCTTTTACAGCCAAACGGAAAGCAGGTAAAAACGATAAAAAAAAGAAGAAGTAATTTATTCATTACCTACTTTTTGATTCAAACATTCAGGAAAAAACAAAGCCTGTCCGTAAAAATCTCACGGACAAGTTCATCGGTTAATCATTCAAAAAATTTGAAATTTCCCGGTTTACTTTTCTAATTTGCTCTTCAATCATTTTTATCACTTTGCGATCATACGTCAACAGGCCGTTTACTTCCGATTCCACGTCGGTAGTTTGTGTGTAAACGGCAGCCGAATAGCCATTGGGAATAAGTTCTTTCAGTCTTTCGGCCATTTCAATGTAGGCATCGGTAGCTTCCTGCGAAGTTTTGTACTGCACGTAGCCCCAGTTGCGGCCGG
>CAYUBV010000343.1:0-3031 GCA_964443035.1 uncultured Tangfeifania sp. | reverse complement strand
AGAACGTTGAGCTGGCGACGGCGGGTCACCCGCTCAATAAAAGCAACAAAGGCAGCGCAATAAAAACTCATCAAAATTATTTTAATTTACCTGTCTTAATTCAGAATAAAATGACAGAATTGAAAACAGAACTGCATGATTTGGTTGAAAAAGTAAACGATGTTCAGTTGCTTCAGGCAATTAAAATTCTGCTGTCAAAAGGAATAGATTCCGACTGGTGGGAGGAATTAAGTGAGCAGGAAAAACAGGCGATTGAAAAGGGCTTGCAAGAATCAGATGTCGGAGAATTAATTCCTCATAATGTTGTGATGGAAGAAATCAAACGAAAAAAGGATTCCGGCTTTGCCGGAATCCTTTCAAATAGTATCGTATTCCTGTATTAAACAAGCTCAACGTTCACGGCATTCATGCCTTTTTGGCCCATTTCTTTGTTATAGTTTACTTTTTAATTAACAAACGTATAAGCCATTCCTTTTTTTCCGGCCCGGCCGGTTCTTCCTATGCGATGGATGTAGCTATCCATTGTTTGTGGAAGTTGATAGTTGATAACATGGGTTACTCCATCCACATCGATGCCCCGGGCTGCCACATCGGTAGCTACTAAAACCTGCGTTTTACCCGTCTTAAATAATCGAATAGCTTTTGTGCGGTAGTTTTGTGATTTGTTTCCATGTATTACATCGGTGTTGATACCCGATTTGCGAAGCTGTTTGCTTATTTTGTCCACATTCCGTTTTGTTTCGGCAAAAAGAAGTACCCTGTCAAAACCTTCGCCGCTCAATAAATTACGAAGCACCTGCAATTTATTCTCATTTACCCCAACCCGGAGAATGTCCTGCTCAACCGTATCGGCGGCATTATTAACATTGTTCACGTTTATCTTAACCGGGTTATGTACGAATTGATTAATGAGCTTTTGCTGCGATTTTTCGTAGGTGGCCGAGAACAACATGGTCTGCTTTCGGTTGTGCATCAGCGTAATAATTTTCTTAATGTCGTTGATGAATCCCATATCAAGCATCCGGTCGAATTCGTCGAGTACCAGTATCGGTATGTTGCCAAGGCGGAGGGCGCCCCTTGAGGTCAAATCGTTTAGCCGTCCCGGAGTACCAACAATCAGGTGGTTCTTTTTCCGTGCTTTGGTAATGTCGTTATTAACACTGGTTCCGCCAATAAAGCAGGCCGAAAACAGTCTGTACCCCTGAGTAAACGATTTAAATTCATCTTCAACCTGCATGGCAAGCTCCCTGGTTGGAACAACCACCAAACACGTGGTATTGTCATTTGCCAACATCTTTTCAATTACAGGAATTAAAAAAGCCCCTGTTTTACCCGTCCCGGTAGCGGCAACGCCAATCAGATTCCGGCCCGAAATCAAATCGTTTATCGATTTTTGTTGAATTTCGGTTGGTTCCACATAGCCCTTGCGCTTAATATTGTTTTTTAAGCTTTGCCTCAGCGGCATTTCACTAAAGTTCTGGTCAGCTTTAAAAGGATTTTCTTTTATGCCAACAGCCTGTTTTACTAATAATTCAGGATTTATCGTAGAAACGATTTTTTTCCCTGAATTGCGTTTTTTTGTATTGTTTTTATATCTCTTGTTATTCATGTATTCTTTTATTTGTTATCCGGTCTTCCCGGATATTCTTTTGTTTATTCAATATATTTTTTGGAAAATGCTGTACTAAGTAATCTTTACACTTTGTTGGATTGTGCTAACGGCCTGAACTATGTCAGCGATTTATTCGGATTCTGTTTAAATTGTTAACCTGTTTTAAAACAAAGGAAGAAAGGGAAACCTGAGATGGTAAGCGTGCTAATTTTTTAATAATTCTAATAATTAATTGAGACAAATTTTCTTTCAAAGAAATAAGTAAAATGGATTCGTCTTCAGAAAATTATTATGAACAATTAAACTTACAACGGATACGCTGTTGTGCCTTTTTTAGCGGCAAACTTTTTTACTACACAATGAACTACTGAAATAACTTCAGCGGCGCGAAGATAACCAAATAAACCCAACCACCAAATTAATTCGCATTTCGCCATAAAACTGCTACCGGACCCGCTATCGCATGATTTCATCGTGTGATTGAAACTCAATAACATTTACACCAAAACTATTCACCAGCTGACTTCGAGTGGTCAGGTGATCGTCGTATTGGTTTACCGGGAGATTACCGGAAACTTGAGCGGGTGATCCGCCTGCCCACAGGCGGATCACCCGCTCAATGCACATGACTTTCTTCCCGTGCCAATGTTGTTTTTTTCATTTTTAGAAATCATATCAAAACGTCGGTTTTTTACAATTAAATGGATTCACCTTGCGCTAATTTTGATTTGTAATTCAACAACTACTTAAAATTTTTGTTATGAGCAAATCAGCAACAAGCGTTTTTATTTATGGTATATATCTAGCAATCAACGGTCTTATGCTTTTACTGGCGCCCAATGTGTTAATTACTTCGCTGGGCATCGAACCTGCAACCGAAGTTTGGATAAGACTCTCGGGAATACTGCTTATGGCAATTGCCGTCTACTATTTCCTTGCAGCTAAGTATGAACTTGTTGTGGTAATGAAGGCAACAGCATTTATTCGCTTTACCATCATTTTTTTCTTTACCGCGTTTGTTTTGCTGGACTTCGTTTCCCAAAGCATATTAGTCATTTCCATAATCGACTTTTTGGGAGGATTATGGACTTACATCATGCTAAAGAAGGAAGGTCATTTCACACGTGAAGAATTGAGGCCTCAATCAACCTGAGTCTGATTTTGGAACAGGCATAGAAGAATAAATGAACCATTTGCAGTACATCCGGTTTTACAATTAAGACAAAACCGTCTTGTATAACAAGCTTTAAAAATGAATTTTTCTGTCCGTGAATATCAGCCTTCCGCTCCGTTAAAACAATTTGTGGATTGTTTCTGGAAAGGAACGTTTAACCTGAACGGTAAAGAAAATGTTTCCTTTCGGATGATCCCGAATGCCTGCCTGGAGCTTATTATCCATTTGGATGATTTGCGGTGTAA
>CAYUBV010000342.1:0-3053 GCA_964443035.1 uncultured Tangfeifania sp. | reverse complement strand
TCGAACCGATAAATACTCGTTAAAGAATTCATCTGATAATTGCCATAGATTAGCGGATGGATTTATTAAAGCCTTTTTATTTTTTAATTTGTCGAATTGTTTTTCTAATCTAGACTTATCAATCCCATTACCAAGTTCCGAATTAACGTTCTCTATTATTTCTTGCTTTGATTGGGGGAAATTCCCGTTATAGCCAATTGTAGAAATTATTATATTTCGAACAGCCTTTTCCCACCATCCGCTTTCATTTAATTTAATGTGATGAACTAGAGTTGTTATTTTTTTCATAATTTTAATATTTCAATTTAATTAGGTAATTGGTTCTCGTACAATGAACGCCAACGTTGTTGTAAGTTCATATGTGAATATATTTCAGTTATCATTTTAGCTTAAATGTGAATATATTCCTCCACATCGGAGAAAAATAGTTACATCAGCTATCCATCATCGAAGAAAGTATCGTCAAACGGATTCTTGAATTTTTGCAGGTCTTTTTGCGAAACGTGAGTGTAAATTTCTGTTGTTTTAGAACTTTCGTGACCGAGCAATTCCTGAATAAATCTTAAATCCATTCCCTGTTCCAGGTTGTGCGTGGCAAAACTGTGTCTCAAAATATGCGGATAAACCCGTTTCCGGATACCTGCATCTTTTGCCGTTTTTTTTATAACATTATAAACGCTGGTGGCGCTGTATTTTTTCCCCGGCTTCACTTCAAAAACAAAAATTTTTGGTTCGTCGTTCTGGTAATACTCGTTCAAATATACAAGGGTTTTTTTAGCAAGCGGCACATAACGGTCTTTTTTGCCCTTTGCCCCTCTTATTTTCACCTGCATTCGCTTCAGGTCTATTTCTTCAGTTTTTAAATTTACCGCTTCACTTCTGCGTAATCCACACGAATAAATAACTGCAATAAGGCATTTGTGTTTTTTATTCTCAGTTGATTTAATCATGGCAGCTATTTCCTCTTTACTTAATACATCAGGAAGTTTTCTCTCTTTGCGTGGCCTGCCAATATCGTAGTATTCACTTTTCCTTCCCAGTACTTTTTCGTAATAGAATTTGATGGCATTTATTCGTTGGTTTTGTTGCGACGGGGAAATATCCGTCTCCTGTATCAAGCGTAAAATATACGCGTTAATTTCTTCTTTGGTGATTTTGGGTAATTCCCTGTCAGAAAATTCAGCTACAAAATCTTTAAAATAATGGGTGTAAATTTTAATGGTATTTTCGCCGTACCGCTCTTGTTCCAATTTTTCCATATAACCTTTGGGCAGAGTGATATTTTTATTCCGGTTTATTTTTTTTGGCCGGGGGTGCTTCTCTTCTTCAATTTTTTCTGAATTATTTAGCACCGCCGAATAATCAATCCATGCCACCGGTTTCATGGCGGTAAAAAATTCGCCCAAATTAAATTGATTCCGGGGAATGTACCAGCAGTTCATTTTGGCACTCCAGCGTGCATTGGTTCGGGCTTTCAATGCATCAATCAATTCGTGATTGTAAACAAATTCAACTTTAACTACTGGTTGTTCACGATGGATTGCCGTGCTGAGTGTTATTTTCGGTTTTTCGTTCACTGGTTCTTTGGTTTTCAGGTTTTAAATCTACCAAACTTTTGTGAAAAAACAACACCGGCACGCGGGATTTTGCAGAGCCATTGAAAACAAAGGGCTGCAAGCATACCCGAACAGCTAAGTTGCTGACTGAGAGAGGCCGCCCACGGGTTAGGGCAGATTTTCGCTTCATTGCGAAAGCTTTCCCGTGAGGTCAGACAATGTTTCGCTGTTTTGCGAAAGCTCCCCCAGATAGTCGGTCATGGTTTCGCACCCAAGCGAAAGTTTCCCAATGAGGCCGGACAGGGTTTCGTACTCAAGCGAAAGTTTGCCAGTGAATACGGGCTGGATTTCGTGGCTTTGCGAAAGCTTCCCAGTCAGATAGCACAAAATTTCGCTGCCTTGCGAAAGTTCCCCCATGAAACCAGAGAGGATATCACAACCGAAAGAAAACATGCGCAAGGATGCGGGCAACTGAGATTTTAAAAGCGAGATTTCAAACTTAATTTCCGGCAGAAGAATGTTGCATAACATAAAACCGGGGTTGACTGGTATACAGTTATGCTTTATTTTTGAACAAGAGTTTTAATCTGTAAGCATATTTCCGAAACCAACACGGAAATAGCTTCACAAAAAATCAGTATTAACTATTTATTTTTTTTAGCCTATGGAACAAATTAATTCTATTTATTTATCCAGATTGCGCAACAACGAGCATTTCCAGTTTATGACCGATGTGCGTAACAGCATCAGGGAAGTTACCCCTGCTGCACTGAACCTCGAACCCGTTTTCCCAAAATTCAACAATGCCCTCAGCCGGTTAAATACTGCGGTGCTTGTAGATGCGGGAAGTGTGAAAACCGAAAAGCTTTCGGAGTTCGACAGTTTGCGCGATGCTACATGGAGCGCCATCGGAGGACGTATTCGTGCCACATTGCTTAGTCCGGTTGAAGAGGAAGTGGAAAGCGCCAAAGTACTGAAACGTGTGTATGATTTGTATGGCAACATCCGGAATATGTCGTACAACGAAGAAACCGCTGCATTGACCAACATGGTTGAAGACCTTGAAAAACCCGAAAATGCGGCGCACTGCGAAACAATAGGAATAACCGGTTGGGTGGCTGCGCTGAAACGTCAGAACAACGATTTCCAGGCGCTGTTGGATGCCCGCAATGCCGAGCTGGCAGGGAAAGACAGCGGCGATGTGAAAGCCGCCCGTGCGGAAATCGACCCGGTGTACCGGGAAATTACCGACCGCATCAATGCCATGGTTACGCTGGAAATGACTACTCCCGAAATGGAAAGCTTTATCCGCGAACTCAACCAGCGCATTAAATATTACGAAGATACGCTTTCGATGAGGGCTGGCCGGAATGCAGCGGAAGAGGAAGAAGAATTGCCGGCGTCGCCTGTATAGGTTGGTAAATTCTTCACTTTGAAAAAAGGCACTGTAACGGGTGCCTTTTTTTATTAGGGGACAAGTGTGGCACTAAAGGAACC
>CAYUBV010000341.1:0-3054 GCA_964443035.1 uncultured Tangfeifania sp. | reverse complement strand
CGGCCCGCAACCGGATGCTTGCAAAACATCCGGACCTCACATTTATCGGGTGCCACCTGGCCAGCCTCGAATGGAGTGTGGATGAAATGGCAGCATTTCTCGATCATTTTCCCAATGCCGCCATGGACATGGCCGCCCGCATGGGACAACTGTTTTACCAAACCCGCGAAGACCACGAAAAAGTGCGCGACTTTTTTATCGGTTACCAGGACCGCATCCTATACGGCACCGACATTATCGACCGCGGAGGAAATGCGGAAGCAATGCAACAACAGATGCACGAAACCTGGCTGCGCGACTGGGAATACCTCGCTACCGATAATACAATGTCGAGCAACTTAATCGACGGCGAATTCCGCGGGCTGCAACTTCCCAAAGATGTAATCGACAAAATTTATTTTGAGAATTGTAAAAAGTGGTACAATACATCAAAGTAAAAACTGATTTTACTAAAGAAACCGACAATACATCAATAAAAACTTTTGTATGCTTGAAAATAATAACAATAAGTTGATTGTTCCTGATGAAATTATAATGAGCAAGATTTATTTTATCAGGGATCAAAAAGTGATGCTGGACAGTGACCTGGCAGATTTATACGAAGTTGAAACACGACGATTAAATGAACAGGTTAAACGAAATATCACAAGATTTCCGGAAGACTTTATGTTTAAGTTAACAGACTATGAATTTGAAAACTTGAAATCGCAAATTGCGACCTCAAGTTGGGGTGGTCGCAGAAAACCACCTTATGCATTCACTGAGCATGGCGTTTTGATGCTGTCAAGCGTTTTGAGCAGTAAAAAAGCCATCAAGGTAAATATTCAAATCATGCGGATTTTTACAAAAATTCGTGAGATGTTAACCGACAATTTAAGCCTGAAACTTGAAATTGAAGAAATTAAAAAGAAACTGGCTAATCATGACAAAAACATTGAACTGGTTTTTACATACCTCGACGAACTCATCGAAAAGCGGGAAAATCCGAAACCACGACCGCAAATTGGGTTCAGAAAGAAAAAATAATTTCTACTTCAGCCCGCCTCTTTCAAGCAGCGCACCAACGGTGGGTTCCTTTCCGCGAAAACGTTTGTACAATGTCATCGGGTGTTCAGTACCGCCTTTTTCAAGGATGTTTTTCCGGAACGACATGGCTACTTCGCGGTTGAACAATCCTTTTTCGCGGAAAAGGCTGAATGCATCGGCATCGAGCACTTCAGCCCATTTATAGCCGTAATAACCGGCGGCATATCCTCCGTTAAACAAATGCCCAAATTGCGTACTCATACAGGTGCCTTCTGTCTTTGGAAAAATTTGTGATTTTTTCCAGGCTGCTTCTTCAAAAGCTTTCACATCGCCATCAAACGGCTGTTCCCGGGTGTGCCAGGCCATGTCGAGGTAGCCAAAACTGAGCTGCCGCAATGTTTGGTACCCTTCTAAGTAATTGCCCGATGCTTTGATGCGTTCCACCAAATCAGCAGGAATTTTTTCGCCGGTTTTATAGTGTTCTGCAAACCGATCCAGAAAATCTTTTTCCACCGCCCAGTTTTCCATAATCTGCGATGGAAGCTCCACAAAATCGTGGTACACATTGGTACCCGACAAACCGGAATAAGTAGCATTGGCAAGCATTCCGTGCAGCGCATGGCCAAATTCGTGCATAAATGTTTCCACTTCCCTGAAAGTGAGCAGCGCCGGTTTTGTTTCAGTCGGGCGGGTGAAGTTCATCACAATGGCAATGTGCGGCCGCGAATTTTTGCCGTCTTCTTTCCACTGCCCTTTAAAGTCGTTCATCCAGGCGCCGCCCTGCTTGCCGGGCCGCGGGTGAAAATCAGTGTACAGCACCGACAGGAACTTTCCGTCTTCATCATACACTTCGTAAGGCACTACTTCTTCATGGTAAACCGGAATTTGTTTGTTTGGCCTGAAAGTAATTCCGTATAAACTGGTTGCCAAACCAAACACACCGTCGATAACACGGTTCAGCTCAAAATAAGGTTTCAGTTTTTCATCGTCGAGCTCAAACTTTTTAATCTTCAGCTTTTCGCTGTAATAGCTCCAGTCCCACGGCATCATTCCATCATCAAATCCCATTTCGTGAGCAAAAATCACAACCTCTTCCTTTTCCTTTTTCGCAACACCTGCAGCCGCTTCAAAAAGATCATTCAACAATTTGTAAACACCATCGGTGTTCTGTGCCATTTTGCGTTCGAGCACATAATGGGCATAATTTTTATAGCCCAGCAAGCGGGCCAGTTCCAGCCGGAGGTTGACAATCTTTTTGATGTTCTCCCGGTTGTCGAGCTCGTCGCCTTTAAACGATTTCGACATATACGCCATAAACAGCTCTTTACGCAGTTCGCGGTCATCGGCATATTTCATAAACGGCTGGAAAACCGGCATGGTGATGTCGAATATCCAGCCCTCTTTTTCTTTCGATTTGGCTTTGGCTGCAGCCGCCTCGAGCAAACTTTCGGGCAACCCCGACAGGCGGTTTTTATCGGTGATGTGTTTTTCGTACTTGTTGGTTTCCTTCAGCACATTCTCCCCGAATTTCAGGGTGAGTTGCGCCAGCTCCGTACTGATTTTCCGGAACTGCTCTTTTTTCTCTTCCGGAAGATTGGCTCCTTTCCGCTGAAAATTGAGGTAAGTTTCTTCCAGTAAAGTTTGCTGTTCCACCGTCAAATCAAGCTTTTCTTTCTGATTGTAAACGGTTTTAATCCGCGCAAAAAGTTCGGGATTTAACGTGATGTCGTTTTCAAACTTTGTGAGAAATGGCGACACTTCCTGCGCCAGGTTTTGCAACTCTTCGTTTGTTTCGGCATGAAGGAGGTTGAAGAAAACGCCTGCGGTGCGGTTCAGCAGCCGGCCGGCACGTTCGAGCGCTTCCACCGTATTTTCAAAAGTCGGCGCTTCTGTTTTCTCAACTATACTTTTTACTTCCTCCTCTCCTTTTCGGATGGCTTCTTTAAAAGCCGGCAAAAAGTGTTCGTTTTTTATTTCAGCAAAAGGCGCTGTTTCGTGTGGTGTTTTAAATTCCTGTAAAAGCGGATT
>CAYUBV010000340.1:0-3057 GCA_964443035.1 uncultured Tangfeifania sp. | reverse complement strand
ATGTATTCTCCGCGACCGGGAGCCACCAGTCACCGCTGGGAAGATGATGTGCCGCAGGATGAGAAAAAACGCCGGCTGCATCTTCTAACCGAAGAACTGCGCAAACACAACCGTATTTACAATCCGAAACTCGAGGGAAAAATCCTGCGTGTGCTTGTGCGCGGAACCGACCGGAAGGAAGGCTGCCTGACTTCGCTCACCGAAGGCAAACTGATTGTGCGTTTTCCGTCAGACGACGAAAGTTTAATCGGGCATTTTGCCGACATAAAAATCACCGGTTCCTCCGATTTTTCACTCGAAGGGGAGCTTGTGAAAGTAGAAGCCATTGCATAGAAATTCCTGGCATTCCTCATTCAGTAATGTTAAAAACCATTAATCTTTTTTAAATGCCGGGTTGCGTTTTTTATTGTTCCGGTTATTTTTTTATTTTTATTTATTCTGAAAATTAAACAAACAGTTATTTAAAACGTAACAATTAATACAACCAAAAAATGATTATTATGTCAAAATTTAGTAAAATTTCAGCACTGTTAATTCTTATGTTGGGCATCCTGGTTTTTTCGGGATGTAATACAGCACAAAAGCAAAACGATGAAAACGAAACAGAAACTGAAATAAGCGATGAATTAATCGAAAAGCGGAATGAATTGAAAGGACTGGCCAATGAAGAGCTTTCGAAAATTAATGATAAGGTGAGGGAACTTAATTCCCAGCTTGAAGATGGAGCCGAATTGTCGGAGCATCAACAGGAATTGCTCGATGCAATTCAGAAAATGCGTGGTGATGTAAACGACCGTTTAAAAAAAATTGAAAATGTTTCGGAAGAAGATTGGGAAGAATTCAGAGCCAATTTCGAGGAAGACCTCGAAAGCATTAACACAAGACTGGATGAAGTTCTGGAAGAATTTTGATTTCTGCCGGAACTATCCTGATTATTTACTCCCTGGCGCAGCTATCTTAAATTAATATACCGGTGTGTAAAACAAATTCTACGTTTTACAGAGCGGTTCAAATCTTTCATTCTTTTTTCACCCGTGCCGAAGCCCGGTGGTTATCTTTCTCATCGTTTTTTGTGGCTTTAGCATTTTACCCCTTTACCAGGTTTTAACCCAGGCTCGTTATTTACTGAAAATAAAACCAAAAAGTAGGGGCAAATTTCCTAAAATTTTTAACTTTGGTGCTGTAAAACATGTTATTGGTTGATATATGTTAAATTCTGATCTGGGTATAAAAGACATTCTCGATAATCCAAATTCTATATTTCATCTTTTAAGTCAGGAAGAGAAAGAGGAACTGGAACAGCACCTTTCATTGGCTCACTACAAGAAAAATGAATTCGTTTTCAAGGAAGGAGACAAGCCAAATGGTTTTATGATGCTGGTTTACGGGAAAGTGAAAATTTTTAAGGAGGGAGTAGGGGGCCGCGAGCAGATTATCAGAATGGCCAAACCTCTCGGAATAATCGGGTACCGTGCGCTTTTTGCCGAGGAAAATCACATTGCTTCGGCCGTTACCCTTGAAGAATCGCTCATTTGCACAATCAGCCCCGATTTTATTGTGAACAAAGCGCTGCGCAACAGCCGTTTTTCATTGCAGATTATCCGGAAATTGTCACATGAACTCGGATTTTCAAATTCACGCACTGTTACTTTAACCCAGAAACATATTCGCGGGCGGCTCGCCGAATCGCTTATTCTTTTGAAAGACAAATACGGTTTTGAGCACGACGGCACAACGCTGAAAGTTTACCTCTCGCGTGAGGATATTGCCAACTTGTCGAACATGACTACTTCGAACGCCATCCGCACTTTATCGACTTTTGCCAATGAAAAGGTAATTGCCATCGACGGACGCAAAATAAAAATTCTGGATGCCAACCGGTTGGAAAGAATCAGCAAACTCGGTTAACCTGAGTGACTTTTCAATAATTTGAAGTTGTCTGTCTAAATTTTTAGGTGAGTTATTGTGTGATTCTATTTTCCCTGGGGGAGGTCAGGAGGGGCCTCATTCGTACAAATAAACCCGCTTAACCCGCTGCGAAATACCTGTTAAAATTTCATAAGGAATCGTTCCTGCTTTTTGTGCAATTTCGGAAACGGAAATGTGCGGCCCGAAGAATTCCACCACATCGCCCGGATTTACTTTTTTTCCGGTTACATCAAGCATGAGCATGTCCATGCAAATATTTCCGATAACAGGAACCCGGCTGCCATTCACAAAAGCTACACCGTTTCGGTTGCTGAGTTTGCGGTCGAGCCCGTCGGCATACCCCACCGGAACAATGGCAATTTCACTTTCTTTGTCAACTTCTCCTTTCCGGCCGTAACCAATTGTTTCATCAGGCGTTACTTTTTTCACCTGCGAAACCGTGCTTTTAAACGTGCTGATATTTTCAAGCGGCAGACCTGTGGCGCTCACCCCGTACAATCCAATCCCAAGTCTCACCATTTCCATTTGTTTTTCGGGGAATCGCTCGATTCCGGCAGAATTCAGAATATGTCTGTCAATTTTATACGGAAAGGTTTGGGTTATTTTTTTTGAAAGTTTCTCAAAGTGATTAAACTGTTCGTGTGTGAACGTATCAAAATCCGGTTCGTCGCTAACAGCGAGGTGTGAGAAAACTGATTTGATTCTGAATGTATTTTTTTGTGAAATGTCGTTGATAATTTTTTCAATTTCCGCTTCTGTTTTGAAGCCCAGCCGGTTCATTCCGGTGTCTGTTTTTATGTGAACCGGAAAATTCTGAATCGCATTCCGGATAACAGTTTTCTCAAAATCTTTCAGAAGTTGCCGATCGTAAATATTTGGTTCCAGTTGGTAGTCGATGATATTTTGAAAACTGTGTTCTTCCGGATTCATTACCACAATCGGGATTTCAATTCCTGCTTTTCGCAATTCCACGCCTTCATCGGCCACTGCCACGGCAAGGTAGTCTGCATTCTGAAATTGCAGCAGCCGGGCAACTTCCACATCGCCGCTGCCATACGAGAAGGCTTTCACCATCACCATAATTTTGGTGTCCTTTTTCAGCAGACCCCGAAATACATTCAGGTTGTG
>CAYUBV010000339.1:0-3062 GCA_964443035.1 uncultured Tangfeifania sp. | reverse complement strand
ACCCACACTACTCCGGGTTCGGACGAACCTTCAAATGCATTGCCGAACAAATTGAAATCAATGCCGTACGGATTTTGCGGATCATTCTCGCAGGCCATTTCAAATTTCAGAATAACATATCCGCCAAAACTACCGAGCGAAACAAGTTTCTCCATTTCGCCGGTCATATTTTCTGCAGCCTGCGGTGTGCCTGCCGACTCAATATTGATGTGCTGCCCCGGCGCCGGAAAATATTCTGCCAGGCTAAAACTGTTGGTTTGGGCAAAGTTCCATAAAGGAACAATTACCAGTAAAATAATCAGATTTAAATTCTTCATTCCCCTTCATTTTAAAAACGGGGAAATAAAACTTCAGGTGTTTAAACCATCGCTTTTATTCCCGAAAGCATTTATTAAAAATGGCAGGTCTTCTGGCTCACTCTTCATTGGCAGCGGCCTTCCCGATCCGCCAGCCGGCGGATCAGTGACATAAAATGCTGCCAATTGTAAAAAGATTACAGCTGCGGGTACAGCTCCGGATTTCCCCGATAGCTATCGGGGTCACCGGATTCCCTTTTAAAAACCATTCTCGGTGCAAAAGTAATAAACCTGAAACAAATTCCTATTTAGAATGTTTCTAAATAATTATTCTATATTTGCATCAAAAAAATAAATAATATGAAAACTAAAAGTCTACTTTTTTACACTGTTTTATTAATAATAACATCTTTAGTTCTTAATCCCGTAAAAACCAATTCGCAAGAACACAGCGACGCAGTAATTACCGGACATGTTGTTTCGGAAGGGGAGCACATTCCCTTTGTAAACATTTATCTCGAAGGAACCAATTACGGCACAGCAACCGACGAAACCGGGCATTATATTTTGGTCGATCTGCCAATTGGAGAATATACACTGGTGGCAAAAATGTTAGGCTATAAAACTGAAAAACAGCAGGTAAAACTTGAAGAAGAAAAAACCCTCGAAGTAAAATTTGAATTGGAAAAGGATGCAATCAGTGTTGATGAAGTGGTAATTACCGGAACAAAAACATTTAAACGACAAACTGAAAGTGCGGTTATTGTGAATGTCCTCGATTCGAGAACCATAAAAAACGTAGCAGCACAAACTGTTTCTGAAGCGCTAAATTTCCAGCCGGGCTTGCGCATGGAAGTCGACTGCCAAACCTGCAATTATACCCAACTCAGAATGAACGGACTGGGCGGTGCCTACAGCCAGATCCTGGTAAACAGCCGGTCGGTTTTCAGTCCGCTTACCGGGTTGTACGGACTTGAACAGTTGCCTGCTGAAATGGTGGAACGCATTGAAGTAGTGCGGGGCGGTGCTTCTGCATTGTATGGCTCGAGCGCCATTGGCGGAACTGTAAACATCATCACAAAAATGCCCCAAAGGAATTCTTACGAAATCACATCCAACAACAAAGTCATTGGGCAGGATGCAATTGATTTCAGCGTAAACGGAACGTTAACAGCGCTGTCGCAAAAACGAAATGCCGGAGTGGCGCTCTACACATCTCACAGACAGCGCGGAGCATATGATCACAACAACGATAATTTTTCGGAATTGCCTTCGCTAACCAACAATTCATTTGGGATGAACTCATTTTTCCGTCTTGATGAAAAACAAAAATTGGAGGCCAGTTTTTCGAGTATGCATGAATACCGCTATGGCGGAGAAATGATTGATGGCGCTGCTTTTCAGGCGAGGCAATCAGAAGAACGCACACACGATGTGTTGATGGGTGGTTTAGATTATGAATACACAAGCGATGACAACAGAACTTCGTTTGCGCTTTTCACTGCCGGACAATACACAAAAAGAGAACATTTTACAGGAATCAGGCCGGATGGAGGCGATTTGCTGGATGAATACATTTTCAATCCACCTTACGGGAATTCGAAAAATTACACCTTCCAGTTCGGAGGCCAGGTCAACCACTCAATAGAAGATTTTTTAGGTGGAAAAAATATTTTAACATTTGGCACCGAATACAAAGTGGACGATGTGTACGACGAAATTGAAGCCTACGACTATTTAATCGACCAAAATACACGAAACCTCGGAGTTTTCCTGCAAAGTGACTGGTCGGTATCCCGCAAGTTAACGCTGCTTGCAGGTGTACGATCCGATAAACACAATTTTGTAGACAACCTGATTTTAAATCCCCGCATATCATTTCTCTACAAACCGGACATCAATACCCAAATGCGACTTTCGTGGTCGACCGGGTTCCGTGCGCCCCAGGCTTTCGATGCCGATATGCACATTGCATTTGCAGGAGGAGGGATTCAAACCGTTCAATTTTCAGATGATTTAAAAGAAGAACGATCGCAAAGCTGGAGTGCATCGGTAAACTGGGACAAACCCAATGAGAAACATATTTTTGGATTTACAGCAGAAGGTTTTTACACACAATTGAATGATGCATTTATTCTGGAAGAGCTGAGAACCGGCCCTGAAGGAAATTCTATTCTTGAAAAAAGAAACGGAGGTCAGAGCAGAGTATATGGTTTTACGTTTGAAGGCCGCACCAATTACAACAGAAAATTTCAGTTGGAGGCCGGATTAACGCTGCAAAAAAGCAGGTATTCCGAACCGGTTAAGTGGTCGGAACAGTTGCCCGGAACAACAGACTACCTGCGAACACCTGAAGCCTATGGTTATTATACACTGACCTGGACTCCCGAATCAAACTTTTCGGCGGCATTGTCGGGAATTTATACCGGAACGATGCTGGTTCCACACTACGGACTGGAAGGAGACGCCGGAACGCCGGAACAGGATATCCTGTTTGAATCTCCGTCGTTTATGGAAATGAACCTAAAACTTTCGTATACATTTAAAATGCCGAGACTCGATTCTTCACTGGATGTTTTTGCCGGCGTAAATAATCTGCTGAATGATTATCAGAATGATTTCGACACCGGTAAAAATCGCGACAGCGGTTATATTTACGGCCCGGCCACACCGAGGACTTTCTTTTTGGGCGTGAAGATTTTTAACTAATAAGGTGATTATTTGAAGATTTGAAGGATTAGAATAAAAAAAGGCTGTTTTGCAACA
>CAYUBV010000338.1:0-3064 GCA_964443035.1 uncultured Tangfeifania sp. | reverse complement strand
TTCCGTAATCCCAGTGCCAGTGCCAGTTGTAATGAACCAAATTCTCGGTGAACGGACGCTTGGGCGCAGGTCCGGTCCACAAATCATAATCGAGGCCTTCAGGAACAGGCGAAAATCCCTTATCGCCAATACTGGGACGCCAGCGAAATACTAATCCGCGTGCCATGTAAACTCTGCCGATATATCCATCGCGAAGCAATTTAATAGCCTCGTTTACTGCCGGTGAGCTTCTTAGCTGAACTCCGTGCTGTACAATTCTGTCATATTTTTGGGCAGCCTCAACCATTTTTCGTCCTTCCCAAATATTATGCGACCCTGGTTTTTCAACATAGGAATCTTTTCCTGCCTGGCAAGCCCAGATAACCGACAATGCATGCCAGTGGTTAGGCGATGCAATACCTACAACGTCTATGTCTTTGTCATCCATTACCCTTCGAAGATCCTGCTCGAGTTTTACATCCTGGTTATAGGTTTCTTTAAAGTCGGTTTCCCGTTCTTTTAAAATATTCATATCCGGGTCGCAAAGTGTTACAACCTGAACATTATTCTGTTTCATAAGACCTGAAACGTGACTTTTCCCCCTGCCGTTGAGACCCAGTACAGCAGCGTTAATCCGGTCGTTAGCGCCAAATACTTTTGCTGAAACTATTGTTGGAGCAACAATTGCTCCGGTGCCTGCCGCAGCAGTCTTTTTAATAAATGATCTTCTTGTTTCTTTCATGTTTTATTATTTTTGGATTGTTAATGAGCCGATACAGTTAATTCAGAATGATGTTATATGTTGATTAGAAATAATTCAGGCATTACTTATTCATTGGCATCTAAATCTTAATTAGGTTTTTTTTGATTGATTCTATTCTTGTATTTATTTGATTTCTGAAATTTTCAATAAAAATTTTCAACAATATTTATGAATCATACCGGTTGACGTGTACGTTACCGGGAAATCGACTTAAAATGTACAACATATAAATTTAAAATAAAAATAAAATTTTATGTTATTGGCAATTATTTGCTTAATCTGTTGTTTGTCAGGGATAAGAAAAAAGAAAAGGCTGTCCAATGACAGCCTTTTTTGTCCCTTTCGGGACTTAACCTAAACCAACTAAACCTAATAAATCATGAGTGCGCCAGAATGGCTACCCGATGATTTTTCTTCAATATCCTAACAACTTTGGCTTATTAAAGTTGATTGTATTTCAATGGGACAAAGATATCAATTTTTTTAAGCCTTTTCACTTTTTCGAAATCCAATGGGTTATTTTTTGTCTTTCCCGAATTCTTCCAAAACTTTCTGAACCGAACCATGTAAAAGCAGCAGGCGCCTGGCTTTTGATTCGTTGTATCCCAGTTCATCCATAATCATGCGGGTGCCCCGCTCTATTAGTTTTTGATTGGTTAACTGCATGTTTACCATCCGGTTGCCTTTTACCCGGCCCATTTGAATCATCAGGGTAGTGGTTATCATGTTCAGGATTAATTTTTGAGCAGTTCCCGATTTCATGCGCGTGCTGCCGGTAACAAATTCCGGTCCCACAACAGCTTCAATCGGAATATCTACATTTTGTGCCAGTACCGAATCCGGATTACTGGTAATACAGGCGGTGAGGATTCCGGCTTTCCGGGCATTTTTTACCGCCCCCACCACAAAAGGAGTCCGGCCCGAAGCTGCAATCCCCACCACCGTGTCGAGTGGCCCGATGTTGTATTTTTTCAGTTCTTCCCACGAAAGGTTTTCATCGTCTTCGGCCGATTCGATTGCTTTCCGGATGGCCTGATCGCCGCCGGCAATCAACCCGATTACAATGTCGTAACCAACGCCGTAAGTTGGCGGTATTTCCGAGGCATCCAGAATTCCGAGACGCCCGCTGGTGCCGGCACCCACGTAAAACAACCGGCCTCCTTTTTTAACCCGCGGCACAACTTCTGTCACAAGCTTTTCGATTTGCGGAATCATTTTTTCAACCGCCGGTAATACTTTTTTATCTTCGTTGTGAATGCTTTCCAGCAACTCGCGTACGCTCATTTTATCGAGATTTTCGTAAGTCGAGCTTGATTCTGTTATACTATTCATTTTTTGAATTTTGTAAATGGTAGTGCAGCAAATTTAACAAGGGTTCCTTAATTACGGTGCCGGGCGTAATGTTTTTTTCAACCAGCACCTTCAGCAACTGCTCCTGAAAATGAAAAGCAACCGACCCTGCAAAACAAACCGGCAGCTTTTTGTAACCTTCGTATCGAGCTACATTTCTAACAATAAAATCTTTAAAAGCATTCCTTACAATTTCGTCGCAGTATTCATTATCGATGTTTTCTTTCAGAAATGGAACAAAACCGGCGAGAAACCGGTTGGGCTTTTCTTCTTTATAAACACTGTTTAGAAAGTCGGTGTACTGAAGCGGGAATTTTTTTTTGAATTTTGCTGAAAGCTCTCCGGGCATAATTCCTTTTAAATAGTCGCCCACTAACTTTCGGCCAAGATAGGCCCCGCTTCCTTCGTCGCCGAGAATAAATCCCAGCGGCGGAATATGAGCCGTGATTTCATTTCCGTTGTACAGGCATGAGTTGGAGCCGGTTCCGAGAATGCAGGCAATCCCGCTTTTGTTACCCAGTGTCGACCGGGCAGCGGCTGCCAAATCGCTTTGAATTTCAAAAGTCGCACCGGGGAAAAGCTGTGAAAGTGCAGCTTTTATAACATCGGCTTTTTCTTCGTTTACCACTCCGGCACCATAAAAATGAACTTCCTTAATTTCTCCTGTAATTTTTGGCGCCAGGTCTTTTTCAAGTTCGGCAAAAATATCTTCCGTTGTTCTAAAAAAAGGATTGATTCCGCTGGTGGAATAGAATTTTTTGGTGTCGTTGTTGTCTGAAACACACCAGCTTGTTTTTGTGGATCCACTGTCGGCAATAGCAATCATAGTTTGAAGCGTTTTAATTTTTTAATATAATATTTTGAGCTTCTTCGGATTTTGTCTCGTGTCAAAAACTCTCACAATTTCAATTTTTTCTTTTATCAACCTGTAATAAATGGTATTTTGTTTGGTTAAAACACATTTTCGGATTC
>CAYUBV010000337.1:0-3075 GCA_964443035.1 uncultured Tangfeifania sp. | reverse complement strand
AGAATTACAAAAACTGGAAAAAAATGGAAAGCTATCATCCCTATACCGATGCCCGATGGAGAAAAACAATTGACGGGGTATTTCACTTAGGTGAGGATTTTTACAACAAAAGTGGTGGAATTTTAACTGAATCTGAACATTACCAAGAAATGTTTGAATTATAGAGATTACTTATTTTATGCGGGTTAAGAAGCTGCCTGTAAAACCAAAATTCAATCAAAATGAAACGAAGCGAAATAAACCAACTCATTCAGCAATCAAAAGATTTTTTCGTAGAAATGAATTTTCATCTTCCGCCATGGGCTTACTGGAAGCCTGAAGACTGGAAAGGAAAATACCAAACCTGTTTCGAAATTGTGGACAATATGCTGGGCTGGGATTTGACCGACTTTGGAAGCGGCGATTTCCACCGGCGGGGACTTATCCTTTTTACCATCCGAAACGGGAACATCAAAAAAGACAAAAAACCGTATGCCGAAAAGGCGATGATTGTGGAAGAAATACAGGAAACGCCCATGCATTTTCACTGGAACAAAATGGAGGACATCATTAACCGGGGCGGCGGAAACCTGGTCATTGAATTGTATGCTTCCGACGAAAATGAGAAGCTTTCGGATAAACCGTTTACCGTAAAAACCGATGGCGTGGTGCAGCAACTCAACGCCGGCGACAAAATCACCCTGACGCCCGGCGAAAGCATTTGCCTTGAACAGGGCCTTTATCACCGTTTTTACGGCGAGCCAGGCAAAGGAAAAGTTTTTGTGGGCGAAGTAAGTGCCGTTAACGACGACAACACCGACAACCGATTTAATCAACCTGTGGGCCGTTTCCCCGAAATAGAGGAAGATGAAACGCCCCTGCATTTGCTGGTTTCCGATTATCCAAAATACCTGTAACAATGGCGAACAAGAAATTCATCATTTCCGGGACAGGATGCGCACTGGCCGATTATCTTTTTACAAATGTTTCTTTTAATTCGGCGCCATTTCAAAAATACCGTTCAAAAAAAACCGGTGATGGCGGGCTGAGCCCGGGAAAACTGGTTTTTGCAGAGGAACTGGAAGAGTTTGCCGGCATTCACTATTCTAAAATTCTGGATGAAATAACACAGGGACAGCCAGCAAATTCGTTCAATATTGGCGGCCCCTCACTTGTTTCAATGATTCATGTGGCACAAATACTAACTGACGATGATTCAGAAGTGAAATTTTACGGAATATCGGGAGAAGATGAAACATCCGACAGGATTAGAAAAATGCTTGAAAAAACACCGGTGGATTTTTCCAATTATCTTTCCGGCAGTAAAAAACCAACGCCCTTTACGCACGTGCTTTCAGACCCTGATTTCGATAACGGCCATGGTGAACGCACCTTTATAAACAATATTGGCGCAGCCTGGGATTTAACGCCTGATATTTTACCGGAATCATTTTTCGAATCGGACATTGTTTGTTTTGGAGGCACCGCGCTTACGCCAAACCTGCACGACAATCTGCACTTTTTACTGAAAAAAGCCAAATCAAAGAAAGCTTTTACGCTTGTAAACACGGTTTACGATTTCAGGAATGAAAAAAGCAATCCCGAAAAATCATGGCCACTTGGTGAATCTGATTTAAGTTACCCACAGATTGACATTTTGGCTATGGATAGGGAAGAAGCTTTGAAAATCAGCGGTTGTTCAAATATTTCAGAGGCGGTTAGTTTCTTTTCAGAAAAAACTTCTGCTTTCATTATTACACAAGGTGCAGAACCGGTTCATTTTTATTCAAACGGCGATGTTTTTGAAAAATCATCCGGCAGCCTAAATGTATCGAATGAAGTAGCCGAAAAAATCAGAAAAAAAATTTACCTAGGAGATACCACAGGTTGTGGCGATAATTTCGTGGGTGGAGTGATTGCTTCTGTTGCAAAACAACTGAAAAACCAAAGAAGCAAACTAAACCTGAAAGAAGTTATCATTTCCGGAATTTGCTCAGGTGGTTTTGCATGCTCTTACCATGGCGGAACCTGGTTCGAAAAATCGCGCGGGGAAAAAATAAAGGAAATTGACAAACTGATTTCGGCATATCACAAACAATAATTACCCATGAAGAAAATATTAATTTTCGGGGCAGGAAAAATCGGAAGGTCGTTTATCGGGCAATTATTTTCAGCAGGCGGTTTCCAGGTTGTTTTTGTGGATGTTTACAAACCGCTAATCGATAAACTAAATAGTCGCCGAAAATACAATGTGGTAATCAAAAGTGAAACCGAAACGGTTATTTCCGTTAAAAATGTAAAAGGAGTTTTTGCAGGAGATGAAAATGCCGTAATTAATGAAATCTCTGATGCTGCAATTGTTGCAACTGCTGTCGGTCAAAACGGTTTGCCGGGAATTTTTCCGTTGTTGGCTAAAGGACTGCAATTTCGCTTTCAAAAACATCCGGATAAACCATTAGATATCATTATTGCCGAAAACCTCAGAAAAGCAGCCTGGTATTTTGAATCGGAACTCAAAAAATATTTGCCTGATAATTATCCTTTTGAACGTTTGGTGGGGCTTGTGGAAACCAGTATAGGAAAAATGGTGCCAATAATGACCAAAAATGATTTGGAAAAAGATACACTGCAAATCTTTGCTGAACCCTACAACACTCTTATTCTCGATAAAAAAGCATTTAAAAATCCGATACCCGAAATCGATGGACTGGCGCCTAAAGAAAATATCAAAGCCTGGGTCGACCGGAAACTATTTATTCATAATCTGGGGCATGCAGCAGTTGCTTATCTGGGTTATCTGCACTATCCACAGTTTAAATATGTATACGAGCCTCTTGAAGTTTCAGAAATCTTCAATGAAGTAAAAGGCGTTGTAGCGCAATCGGCCATTGCCTTATTAAAAAAATATCCGGACGATTTTACAAAAGAGTCTTTAAATGAACACATAAACGATTTACTCTCGCGGTTCAGAAACCGGGCGCTTGGCGACACAATTTTCCGGGTTGGGTGCGACCTGCCGCGCAAACTAGGTCCAAGTGACCGGATTACCGGTGCAATTCGTTTGGCACAGGAAATGAATTTACCTTTCGATAAAAT
>CAYUBV010000336.1:0-3085 GCA_964443035.1 uncultured Tangfeifania sp. | reverse complement strand
CAGGCTATGAAATTAGGAGTAACAAGACAATCAATCATCAAATTCTGGATTTTTGAAAAATTGAAATCTGCATAAATTCATTATGTCATTAAAACATGAAGCAAGTGGCATTGGGGTTTTAACATTTTAAATATATTTGCGGGCTGTAACCTAAATCAATTTAATTATTCAGAAATGAAAGTTTCAATTCTGCCTTTTGTTCTGTTTTTGCAGTTCGTTGTTGTTGCTCCCCTGTTTGCTTCAGTTAAAAATGATACAATTACCGACACTTTCAATAAAGACTTTGTTTACAATGTAAAAAAAGCGCAGTCGTCAATTGCCATCGATGGTGTACTGGATGAGCCCGACTGGCAGGCTGCCCAAAAAGCTACGCCGTTTTACCTGGTGCTGCCTGTAGATACCGGCTATCCTACCCAGCAGTCGGTGGTTTTAATGACTTACGACGATGAAGCACTTTACATGGCTTTTACTTTTTACGACACCATTCCCGGAAAACGGATCATGGAATCTTTCCGCCGCGATTTTAGTTTTGGCAATAACGATAATTTTCTCTCGTTTTTCGATACTTTTCTCGATCAGACCAATGGGTTTTCATTCGGAATTTCGGCCTCGGGAGCAAAGTGGGACGGCACAATGAGTGACGGAGCCCGGGTAAACCTCGACTGGGAATGCAAATGGCAGGCAGAAACAAAACACCATCCGGACAGGTGGGTGAGCGAAATGCGCATTCCCTTTAAGTCGGTCCGTTATCCTTCGGGAGGTCAGCAGTGGAATGTCAACTTCAGCCGCCTCGATCTGAAAACCAACGAAAAATCGGCCTGGGCACCTGTTCCGCGTCAGTTTCCAACAGCCTCGCTGGCCTACACCGGTGTGATGCGTTTTGATGAACCACTGCCGAAATCGAAAATTCAGTTTTCGCTTATTCCTTACATTTACGGGAGTTATGCCAACGATTATGAATTTGGCGACGGCCCTGAGTACGATAAAGATTTTGGGTTCGATGTCAAAATCGGGTTTTCTTCATCCATGAACCTCGACCTGACTTACAATCCTGATTTTGCCCAGGTGGAAGTCGATCAGCAGGTGACCAACATCGATCGTTTTGAGTTGTTTTTTCCTGAAAAACGGCAGTTCTTTTTGGAGAACAGCGACCTTTTTTCCGGATTCGGGTACCACACGGTAACCCCGTTTTTTTCGCGCCGAATTGGTTTGGATGCTCCGGTTCTGGCAGGAGCCCGGCTTAGCGGAAAACTGGGGAACGACTGGCGCATCGGTTTTATGAACATGACAACCAGCGAAACAACCGATCATCTGTCCAGAAATTTTACAGTGGCATCGGTTCAGAAAAAAGTTTTCGCCCGCTCCAATTTCGGGTTCATTTTTGTGAACAAAGAATACCTGGGGCAACCTGAAGGTAGCAACTTGTTCAACCGGGTAGCAGGGTTCGATTATAACCTGGCCAGCAAAAACAACTTTTGGGAGGGTAAATTTTTCTATCACCGTTCTTTCCGGCCCGAAAATCCGGACAAACAATATTCACAAGGGGCTATGCTCGAATATCAGACCAAAAATATCCAGGTAAGTTTGGCGCAGACTTCGGTAGGAGAGAATTATCTGGCAGAAGCGGGCTTTGTGCGCCGCAACGGATATAATTTTCTGGGGCCTGAATTTCAGTACCTGTTTGTGCCCAACAAACGGGTGGTAAGCCATGGATTTGAGGTAGAACTTGAAAATTATTTCGATCCCGGGTATAAGAAAATTGAGCATGTAAATACTTACAGTTACCAGTTCCAATTTCAGAACAGATCGCAACTTGAATTTGGTTACCAGGATACCTATGTTGAACTTCAAAATGATTTTGATCCTACACACATCAGCGGATATTATCTGCCGAAGGGCTCTGACTACCGGTTTGGAGGAGCTTATGTAAATTTCCAGTCGACTACAAAAACTTTGTTTAACTGGCAGGCCGAAGCGGCAAAAGGAACTTTTTACAACGGCGATATTCAATACATCCAGGGCCGGCTGGGATACCGTTTTCAGCCTTATGTGAATTTTACGCTCAACTTTAACTATACCGACATGGAATTGCCCGATCCGTTCGAACATACACAATTGTGGCTGCTTGGGCCAAAACTCGACGTTACTTTCTCGAAAAATATTTTCTGGACCACTTTTGTACAGTACAACGAGCAAATGGATAACATGAACATCAACATGCGGTTTCAGTGGCGCTACCAGCCGGTTTCAGATATTTACCTGGTTTATACCGATAATTATATTCCGGGCAACTGGAATTCAAGAAACAGGGCACTGGTGCTGAAAATGACATACTGGTTGAATTAACCCTTAAAAATTCGACTAACAGACGCAATTGTTTTATTTTACCAGAATGTTAAAGCGGTTTGAAGTGCATTCAAATCTTTTAAACATGAATAAAATAAATTATCTTTGCGCTTCTCAAAAACAAATCGTATTTTATTTGTTCATTTAACTAAGTGTAATAAATTCGTAATCAAAATAAAAGGAGCCTGAAGTTTAAGTTGTTTGTTGAAAAGCAAAGTAAATTTCACAGGATGTTTATCGAATACAACAGAAAAAAAGAATAAAATGAAAGTAACTGTAGTTGGAGCCGGAAATGTTGGAGCGACATGTGCACAGGTTATTGCTCAAAAAAACATTGTTCAGGAAGTGGTTTTGCTCGATATCAAAGAAGGTGTAGCAGAGGGTAAAGGGTTGGATTTGTGGCAAACAGCCCCGGTTAATTATTACGATACCCGCCTTACAGGTTCAACCAATGATTATTCTAAAACTGCCGGTTCAGAGGTAGTTGTAATCACCTCGGGAGTTCCGCGCAAGCCGGGGATGAGCCGCGACGACCTCATTTCAATCAATGCCGGCATTGTAAAAAGCGTTACCGAAAACGTGGTTAAATATTCTCCAAAAGCAAAAATCATTATTGTTTCCAATCCGCTGGATGTGATGACCTACGCAGCGTTTGTAACGGCTAAAAAGCCGAAAAACCAGGTGATGGGAATGGCCGGAATTCTGGACACTGCCCGTTACCGTGCTTTCCTTGCCGAAG
>CAYUBV010000335.1:0-3106 GCA_964443035.1 uncultured Tangfeifania sp. | reverse complement strand
AAAAAGAATTGCACAAATTTTAAACTACTTCGATTAAACCAATAAAAGTACCAGGATGATAATTAAAACAAGTGTTGCGCCACCAATGTAGATGGTTCCGCCGTTTTTCTTTACATCTTTTTTCATTTCTTTCAGCTCACTTTTCAGCTCACTTTTTTCTGCACCTGTCAGGTCGCTTTTATCCATTTTACGGATTTCTTTAACGCGTTTGGTAATCCGGTCAACTTCTGCATCAGATAGTTTGTTTTCCGTTTTTACGGGAACAGCCGGTTTATTCGATTCAGCAGTTTTACTGGCAATGGCTGATGTTGAACTCAAAACAAACACCAGTGCAAGGACGAAAAAAAGAATTTTTTTCATGTTGTGATTTTTAATATTAGTATCTCCAAATGTACCGGATAAAATCACCTTACGTGTTACACAATTCAACATAAATGTTACATTATTCACACATTCCGGCTTTATGCAATTTGTCCAAATGCAACTAATCCCTGAATAATTCATAAATTTGAACATCGGTAAAGTTTTTTATAAAAGGATATTTTTTGAACAGGAAAAGCAGTAACATAACACAGGCCTCCGGTAAATTTTGGTTTGCCCTCGATAATGCGGCGAAAATATTTCCGGCAATTATAACCAGTGAGGTTACTTCAGTATTCCGGTTGACGGCTGTTTTAAATCAACCCGTGAAAATAAAGCACCTGCAAAAAGCCGTTTTACAGGCTGAAAAGCGGTTTCCGTTTTTCAGGGTTCAACTCCGCGAAGGATTTTTCTGGTATTACCTCGAGCATCTTCCGAAGCACATTCCTGTTGTGCCGGATGAATTGGGGTTATGCAGAAAATTTCCCAAAGGAAGCTTGTTAATACGAATTCCTGTAAAAGACAACAACATCAGCGTTGAATGTTCGCACATTTTAACTGATGGCACCGGTGCATTTGGGTTCCTCAAAACAATTCTCCTGTTCTATTCGGCTGAATGTGGCGCCGAAATTCCCGCCGAATACCGGATTAACGAAACGGTTAATCGCATTTCGGAGGAGGAATACGAAGATGCTTACAACCGTTATTTTAAAGCAGAAATCCCGCCAATGGTAAAACGATCGAAGGCATTTCATCTGCCTTATTCATTAAAATCGCATCCCCGCTTTACCCGGCAATATGCCATTATACCGCTGGAAGAAATTAAAGAGACTGCACAACTCAAGGGAGTAAGCATAACGGATTATCTGGCATCGGTTTACCTGTTTGTTTTGCAGGAAATTCATGAAAATTTGAATGGGCTCAGCAGGTATAAAAAACATAAAAAGCTTCGTATTCAGGTGCCTGTAAATTTGCGGAATATATTTCCGTCGAAAACCAAACGGAATTTTTCGTTGTTTGTGATGCCGGAAATTGATTTGCGCCTCGGTCGTTATACGTTTGATGAGATTGTTAAATCGGTGTACCACCAGATGAAGTTGGAAACCGATGAAAAGCTGATCAATAAAAATATTTCGAGAAATGTAGGAAGCGAAAGAAAGCTGTTTGTGAGAGGGATACCATTGTTTTTGAAAAGTCTGATCCTGCGCCTGAAGTACTATTCGCTGGGCACGAGCCAGTACAGCGGGGTATTGACCAACCTGGGAAAAATAGACTTGCCCGGTGAAACTGCCGGATTGATTGATTATTTTATTATGACACCGCCGCCGCCCAACAAGATGCTGAAAATTAGTTGCGGTGTGGCCGGCTTTGGCAATAAACTGACATTGAGTTTTGGGAACATTACCCATTCGCAGGAATTTGAAGAAAAGTTTCTGCAATTTTTACGCGATGATAATATTTCAGTTGAACTGAAAACAAATTAATAGAAGGTTATGGTACAATGTCCGAATTGCGGAGTGGAAGCAGAAAAAAATGCCAACTTTTGTTCGTTATGCGGAGAGCCGCTACTGGAAAATACAACTGGTAACGAAGCTTTCATAAAATCGGGGAAACTGCGGCGGGAGGAAAAATTGCTTACAGAATACCAGCAGTTAACCGGTTATCAGAAAAGAAAAATCTTCTGGCAAATATCGGGTCTGATTCTTATTTCAGGCATAATTCTCACTTTACTTATTGATTTCATTGAAAACCAAAGCATCACATGGTCGAAATACCCGGCTGCGGTGAGTTTGGTTTTGTTTATTAATTTTACCCTGAATACATTTCTGCGCAACAAAATCATTCTCATGGTGGCTCTCAGTTTTTTGTCGGTTACCGCTCTTTTTATTCTTTTCGATGTTTATGCCGATACCACCGGCTGGGAATTAATACCGGGAGTATCAATCATACTGGTTGCTTATCTAACTGTATTTTCACTCATTTTTTTGATACGAAAAGCAAAACAGAAAGGGTTGAATATTATCGCCTGGTCGCTGATTGCCGCCGGGGTGCTGAGTATGTGTACGGAAGGAATGATTTCTCTTTATTCGCAAAATACGCTGCACTTTGGATGGAGCCTGGTTGTGATGGTTTCGGTTGTTTTTATTGCTATTCCGTTGTTCTATATTCATTACCGGCTGAAAAAAGCAACCGATCTGAAACGGTTTTTTCATATTTAAAACACCGTCCACAGTTCGTTCCACAAATCACGGCCCAGCACAAAATACAAAAGCAAACTGGCCACCCATCCGTGGTAAAGCCCCAAAGCCCAAAGATTTCTCCATTTAAAATAAGCAACTGCAAACACCATCTCCATAAAAAAAGTAAATACAATTAATGGCAGACTGGGGTAATGCACCAGGGCAAACACCGCTGAAGTGAGCAGGATGATTTGGGTTTTACTGAGTTTTACCGTGGTTATCGATTGTAAATTTCCGGCAACCAGTGCCAGGATCAAAAACTGCTGAATAACTCCCCATGCCGGATAAAAAATGAAAACAGGAATGATGTGCCAGTTAAGAAAAACGGCATTGTACGAAATGCCGTACCAGGCGATGCCGGCAGTCATCAGCAAAGCAAATGGCGTAATAAAAAGAAATGTCTGTTTGAAACGATTTTTACGAAATCCCCAATGTTGCAGAATTTGGTTGTTTTTCCGGTACCTTTTGTAAATGTAAACCGACCAGAAGATGCAGGCAACGCCAAT